>NZ_JACBXB010000001.1 GCF_013870575.1 Pseudonocardia pini | reverse complement strand
GCGGGATGTCCGTCGTGGAGGACGAGTCCGAGCTGCGGACCCGGTTCCCCGCCGCGGCGGAGGAGGCGCGCTCGGCCTTCGGCGACGGCCGCGTCTACCTCGAGCGGTTCGTGCACAACGCGCGGCACATCGAGGTGCAGGTCGTGGGAGACAAGCACGGCGCCGTGGTCCACGTCGGCGAGCGGGACTGCACCCTGCAGCGCCGCCACCAGAAGGTCGTCGAGGAGTCGCCCGCCCCCAACCTGCCGGAGGAGATCCGCCAGGACATCCGGCGCGGCGGGGTGGCGTTCGCCGAGGCACTGGGCCTCGACAGCGCGGGCACCGTCGAGTTCATCTACGACGCCGACCGCAAGACCTACGCGTTCCTCGAGTTCAACGCCCGGATCCAGGTCGAGCACCCGGTCAGCGAGCTGGTGTCCGGGATCGACCTGGTCGCCGCGCAGCTGCGGGTCGCCGGGGGCGAGCCCCTCGGGTTCGCGCAGGAGGACGTCGCTGTCACCGGGCACGCCGTCGAGGTCCGGATCACCACCGAGGACCCGGCGCGCGGGTTCACCCCGCATCCCGGCACCGTCTCGGTCTGGGAACCCCCTGTGGGAGAGGGGATCCGCGTCGACTCGCACTGCGAGCCCGGCTACGTGGTGACGCCCTACTACGACTCGCTGCTGGCGAAGGTCGTCGCGCACGGCCCGGACCGGGACACAGCGATCGACCGGATGCTCGCGGCGCTCGACGCCCTGCGCGTCGAGGGCGTGCCGACGACCCGCGAGTTCTGCCGCTTCGCCCTCGACCACGCCGACTTCCGGGCCGGCCGCGTGACCACCGACTGGATCGCCGCCCGCGGCCTGCCCGACTACCTGGAGAGCCTTCGATGACCTACCTGGACGTCGCCCCGGAACGCCGCAAGATCGAGATCATCGACCAGACCCTGCGGGACGGCCCGCAGAGCTGGTGGGGCATGAAGCTGCGCCGCGACATGGGTCTGCCCATGGCGGCCGAGCTGGACCGCACCGGGTTCCACACCATCGACCTGGTCGGCAGCTCGATCTTCGAGGTCCTCGCCCGGCACTGCAAGGAGGACCCCTGGGAGCAGCTGATCTCGCTGTCGAAGGCGATGCCGCGCACCACCGTCCGCGCCGGGACGCGCAGCAACGGCATCGTGACCTTCGGGCTCACCGCGGACAGCGTGATGGACCTGTGGGTGCAGCGCCTCGTGGCGCACGGCATCGGCAGCTTCTGGATCTACGACGGCCTGTTCAACACCGACAAGATCGGCAGGCTGGTCAAGACGGCGCAGGCCGAGGGCGCCAAGGCGATCCCCTGCATCCTCTACGCCGACAGCCCCTTCCACACCGACGAGTACTACGCGGCGCGCACGAAGGAGCTCGTCGCGCTCGGCGCGGACGGCATCGAGCTCGAGGACGCCGCGGGCCTGCTCACCCCCGAGCGCACCCGCACCCTGGTCAGGGCGATCAAGCAGGCCGCGGGCACGCTGCCGGTGGAGATCCACTTCCACAGCAACAACGCCCTCGCCCCGATCAACTACCTGGAGGGGGTGCTCGCGGGCGCGGACGTCGTGCACACCGCGTCGCAGCCGCTCGCCGCCGGGGTCTCGCTGCCCTCGACCGAGAACACCGTCTCCAACCTCCGCTACGCCGGGTACGACGTGGAGCTCGACGAGTCCCGCTTCGCCCCGGTCGCCGAGCACCTGCGCCGGGTCGCCGAGTACGAGAACCTGCCGGTCGGGCAGCCCGCCGAGTACTCGCTGTTCCTCTACCGCCACCAGCTGCCCGGTGGGATGAGCGGGACGTTCAAGGACCAGCTCAAGGCCCGCGGCATGGCGGACCGCTTCGAGGAGGTCCTCGACGAGATGTCCCGGGTCCGCGAGGAGCTGGGCTACCCGGTCATGGCGACCCCGTTCTCGCAGCTCGTGGGCACCCAGGCCGTGCTCAACGTCGTCACCGGGAAGCGGTACTCGGTGGTGCCGGACGAGGTGATGATCTACGCCAACGGCTTCTACGGCCGCCCGGTGGCGCCGCTGGACCAGAACGTCCTCGACACGATCATGAGCTCGGCGAAGGCCAAGTCGTACAAGGACTGGGAGCCGCCGCAGCCGAGCCTGACGGAGCTGCGCGAGCGCTTCGGCGGGTCGATCTCGGACGACGAGCTGATCCTGCGCCTGCTGGTGCCGGAGAACGACGTGGAGATCATGCGGGCCACCCCGCAGCGCAACCGCGACTTCGCGCCGACCACGAAGGAGGCGCGGTTCATCCGGGAGCTGGTGGAGACCTCGGTGGGTGCGTACCTCCACATCGACGGCCCCGGCTTCGAACTCACCCTTGAAGGGGACCACTGATGGCCGCGGACGCGCCGTCCTCCGAGCTCGGGGTGGGCCGTCCGACCAAGCGTCGCCCCGGCTCCGCCGTCGGCGGCCTCCCCGTCGCGGACTCCCGGCCCGTCCTGGACGGCGACGCGGTGCTGGGCCTGCGGTGCACCGTGTGCCGCTACCCGGTGGCACAGACCGGCATCCCGTGGTGCCCGTCGTGCTACGGGCCGCTCGAGCCGGCGCGGTTCGACACCGGCGGGACGGCCTTCTCGTCCACGGTCGCGCGGATCCCGGTGGGGACGCGCAAGGCGCCGTTCGCGCTGGCCTACCTCGACCTCGACGACGGCCCCCGTGTACTCGTGCACCTCGCCGAACCCGAGGTGGTGCCGCTCGGCGCCCGGCTGCGGATCACCGGGATGGACGAGGGCGACCTGCTCGCGGAGGTGGCGTCGTGATCCAGGCGATGCTGTGGGGCGTCGGGACCAGCGACTACGGCCTGCAGCCGGAGCGCCGCGTCGAGGCCCTGGCCTGGACCGCGGTGGGCGAGGCGGTGGCGGACGCCGGCATCGCGGTGGACGAGATCGACGCGATCATCGTCGGGTCCGTCTTCGGCCCGCCCGGGGTCGCCACCCGTGTGCAGCGGGGGATCGGGCTGCCCGGAGTGCCGATGTGGACCATCGAGAACGCCTGTGCCAGTGGGACGAGCGCCTATCACGAGGCGGTCCAGACCGTGCGGGGCGGCCGCTACCGGTGCGTGCTCGTGCTCGGCGTCGACCAGATGTCGACGCTGTTCTCCGGTGCGATCGTGCCCGAGGCGACCGACCCCGAGGGCGCGGCCTCGCTGCCGTTGCCGGGGGTCTACGCGATGGGCGCGCAGCGCTACGTCCAGGAGTTCGGGGTGACGCCCGAGCAGCTCGCCGCGGTGGCGGTCAAGAACAAGCGCAACGGCCTGGACAACCCGCGGGCCCAGCTGCGGAAGGCTGCGCCCACCATCGACGAGGTCCTGTCCTCCCGGATGATCGCGGACCCGCTCACCTTCCTGCAGTGCTGCCCCACCAGCGACGGGGCGGGCGCCCTGATCGTCGGAGGCGACCGGGGCAACCCGGACGACCTGCGGATCGAGGCGTCGGTGTCGGTGTCCGGCGCGCTCTGGGACCACCGCAGCAAGGAGGTGTGGGGCTACGCCTGCGTCGCGCGGGCCGCGGAGCAGGCCTACGCCGAGGCGGGCCGCACCCCGGCCGAGATGGACGTCCTGGAGGTGCACGACGCCTTCACCATCGGCGAGATCATGACCCTGGAGGCCCTGGGGCTCGCCCCCCTGGGCAAGGGGGCGGAGCTCGCGCCGTCGGGCCACACCGCGCGCGACGGGGCCCAACCGGTCAACCCGAGCGGTGGCCTACTGTCACGAGGTCATCCGCTGGGCGGCACCGGTCCCGCGCAGATCGCCGAGATCGCGTGGCAGCTGCGCGGCCGGGCCGGTGCCCGGCAGATCACCCGGCACCGCGTGGGCATGGTGGAGACGATGGGCGGCGCCGCCGCGGGCATGGACGGCAACGCCTGCGTCGTGACGATCCTGTCGACGTCGTGAACGCCGAGGGATGTCCACCTACGTGGACCGTCGGAGCTCGAGGACGCCGCCTACCGTCGCGCGCCGTGAGAAGGAGCGGGACGACGGGATGCAGGTGACCGAGTCCTATCCGGGACTTCTCGGCTTCCGTGAGGTGGTGGGTCTGCCCACCGCCGGGGGCGGTCGGGTGCGGGCCGGCATCCTGTACCGCAGTGGCACGCCGCAGTTCCTGGACGAGGACACGGCACGTCGCCTCCTCGCGGACACCGGGGTCACCGCGACGGTGGACCTGCGGCTTCCCCACGAGATCGAACAGGAGGGGCGCGGCCCACTCGACGGGCTCGGCGTGGCGCACCACCCCCACGCCATCCGGGTGGGCTCCCTCGTGTCGACCATGTCGGCCGTGGCGTCGATGGTCGGCGACGATCCGGTCCTCGAGACCTCTCTGCGCTACCTGGCAGAGGGTCCCGACGCGGTCGCGGCGGCGGTCGCCGAGCTGGTCCGACCCGGCGGGAGCCCGGTCCTCGTGCACTGCACGGTCGGCAGGGACCGCACCGGCGTCGTCGTGGCGCTGGCACTGGCCGCCGTCGGGGTCGATCGGACCGCGATCGCCACCGAGTACGGCCTGCTTCCCGAGGACGTGCCGCGCTCGATGGAGCGGCTGCGCGAGATGGTGTCCTACGCCGACGACGTCGACCTCTACCCGCGGGAGACGTTCGAGCTCGAGCCCGACACGATCCTGCGCTTCCTCGACGCCGTCGACCGCCTGCACGGCGGACCCCGCGAGTTCCTGCTCGCCCACGGCGTGACCCCTCAGACCCTCGTGGAGCTCGAAGAGCTCCTCGTGGAGACCTCACCCGCCCCACCGCTCGACGAGGAGCAACCATGAACATCACCGAGACGAAGACCTACGCCGCGGACCCCGATGCCGTCTGGAAGATCGTCGGCGACACGGGCGGGATCGCCGCGTGGGTCCCCGCCATCGAGAAGGCCCACCTCGAGGGCGATGTGCGGCACGCGACCTTCGCGGGTGGCGGGGGCGACGCGACCGAGCGGATCGTCGAGCACGACGACGCGGGCCGCACCTACGTCTACGAGTACCTGACCGGCCCGCTCCCGCTGCAGGAGTACCGGTCCCGGATCACCGTCCGCGACCACGCGGACGGGTCGGAGGTTCTCTGGGTCTCCGACTTCACCTCGGGCTCGCCCGAGGGCGACAAGGAGCTGGCCGAGGCCATCAGCGGCATCTACCGGGGCGCTCTCGACGAGCTCGCCACCGTGCTGGCAGGAGCATGAGCAACCCTGACCGAGCAGGCCTCGCCCACCCCGACCTCCATGCGCGCGTTCCGCTGGGACAACGACTCGAAGCGGCTCGTCCGCCGGGAGATCCCACTGCCGGCGCGGTGGCTGCGCAGGCTGCACGCCCAGGGGCGGCGCGCGGAGAATGACGAGGTCGATGCCGCCGCGACGCCGACCCGCTGCTCGTCGCACGGCCGCGGCGCGGGCCTGGCCTAGCTGGGCCGAGGTGCCGCGCCGCGACCGGAGCGGGTGCCCAGGCCGCCGTCGAGCGCTACCAGGGCCGGCTCTCCACCGCCGATCTCGACCTCGTCGCAGCGGCGGGCGAGCTCGTCCGCTCGTGGTACCTACTGCGACAGACCCGGCTCACCGTCTCCCACGGCGACCCGAGGGCGGACGACGTGCTGTTCGAGCAGGCGGAGGGTCTCACCCGCGCCGTCTTGATCGACTGGCAGGTCACAGGCCTGCGCAACCCGATGTACGACGTCGGCTATTTCCTCTCCGGCAGCCTGTCCGCCGAGGACCGCCGGGCCACCGAGCACGACCTGTTCGACGGCTACCTGCGCACGTTCTCGTCGATCGCCGGCACGACTGGGACTCGATCCGGGCGACCGAGTAGCGCGCCGCGAGCTGAAAGGAGGCGCGATGACCGCACCGATCATCGCGGAGCTCGTCGAGGGACACCGCGCCCGGTTCCTGGCGGGGTCCGCGGGACATGCCGAGATCGCCGCGCGCCTCCGTACGGACGTGCTGACCCTGTCGGACCCGTCGCTCGAACCCGCGTCGCTCACCGGCGCGCAGCTCGACGACCTGATCGCCTACAGCGGCTGGAACGTCTGGGACATGCTCGGCGCCCGGGCCACAGAGGGCGAGTCCGGCCTGATCCCGCGCCAGGAGTGCGAGGCCGATCCCGCAGAACACTGTCATCGCTGCTCGCCTTCGCTCGGGGAGGGTGGAGTGTGAGCTGTGGCAGGGCGCGCTGGCGCTCTAATGGAAGGGCTCGTCGGCCCGGCATCCCACTGGCGGTTCGTGACCCCAGCAGACCGCCACGGCCCTCGGTCTTGATCAGCGCTGGTGCGCCCGATCGCGGAAGAGGTGTCCGCGGCGGACAGCTCACGTCACGACCAACGAGCGGGAAGATCGACAGGTCGCTCGGAAGGTGGTCGGGGCCGGGCGCCGGTCTCGTTCTCCAGGCTTGAGGGCCTCTCCTGCAAGCAGGCGTCCTGGCCCCGATCGCTGCCGATCAGATCCTCAAGCGTGCCGCCTGAGGTTCCCCCGCTTTCCACGGAGACTCCTTACACGGCTCCGGCCATGATCGTCGATCTCCGAGCAAGCGGGGGAACCTCAGTGGACCCGGCGGCCGTCGACTGACTGTGAGGCTGTTTCACGCCCCTCCAGGCTCGCCTGAGGACATACCCCGAACGGGTGGTGAGTTCCGACTGTTCCGCAGGTCCGGGCCCTGTCCGCGGCCCTCTCCGACCGTCGTCCGTACCCTTCGTCCATACACATCGTTTAGTCACCTGTAGGGCGGCCGCGAGGTGGCTGTCACGACGAGGGCGTCGAGGTCGGGAGGCACGGTGCGTCGAGTGCGATCACCGCGGGACGGGCGGGGCCGCTGATGGCGACTCCCGTGCTGAGCAAGGCGATCAAACCGGTTGGCGGGTTCTTCGCCTTCACCCTGGACACGTTCGTGGCGATGTTCCGCCGGCCGTTCCAGTGGCGCGAGTTCCTGCAGCAGACGTGGTTCGTGGCGAGTGTGTCGCTCGGTCCGACCATCCTGCTGGGCATCCCGTTCGTGGCGCTGGTGACCTTCCAGTTCAACATCGTGCTGGTCGAGCTGGGGGCCATCGACCTCTCGGGGGCGGGTTCGGGCTTCGCGACGATCACTCAGATCGGCCCGGTGGCCACGACCTTCATCATCGCGGGAGCGAGCTCCACGGCGATCTGTGCGGACATCGGTGCGCGGAAGATCCGCGAGGAGCTCGACGCCATGGAGGTCCTCGGCATCGACCCGGTGCAGCGTCTGGTCGCGCCGCGCGTGCTGGCGACTGCGCTCAACGCCGCGATGCTCAACGGCGTCATGATCCTCATCGGACTGGCGGGCGGCTATGTCTTCGGCGTCTATCTGCAAGGGGCCAGCCCCGGGCAGTACGTCGACTCGCTCGACCTGCTCGTGAGCTTCAAGGACCTGGTGCACGGGGAGATCCGCGCGGTGTGCTTCGGCGTGGTCGGCGCCCTGATCGGCTGCTACCGGGGGATGACCTGCGGCGCGGGCCCCCGTGGTGTCGGGAACGCGGTGAACGAGACGGTGGTCTACACCTTCCTCGCGCTGTTCCCGCTCAACATCATGTTGACCCAGATCCCGTACTCGCTCGGGATCGTGTGAGGGGAAGAGCGATGGAGTCGAGGTTCCTCAACGGGGTCAAGAAGGTCGCGGGCGCCCCGCTGCGCCTGCTCGACGACCTCGGCCGGCAGGCCGAGTTCTACGGCAAGTCGATCGCCTGGACCCCCAAGGCCGTCAAGAGCTACAAGGGTGAGCAGGTCCGGCTGATCGCCGAGGTCGGCATGAGCACGGGCGCGCTCGCGGTCATCGGCGGTTCGTCGATCATCACCCTCTTCATCACGCTGTTCGCAGGCGTCACCGGTGGCCTGCAGTCCTTCAGTGCTCTCAAGGACCTGCAGCTGGAGGCGCTGGGCGGCTTCACGAGCGCGATCATCAACCCGCGGCTGCTGGTGCCGATCGTCGCGGGCGCCGCGCTGGCCGCCACCGTCGGCTCGGGCTTCACCGCCCAGCTCGGTGCCATGCGCGTCGCCGAGGAGATCGACGCGCTGGAGGTCATCGGCGTCCGCTCGCTGCCGTACCTCGTCACGACGCGCCTGGTGGCGGGCATGATCACGATCATCCCGATCTTCGCGATGGCGATGGTCGGGGCCTGGGTCGGGTGGAAGGTCACGCAAGTCAACTTCTTCGGCTTGTCCGAAGGGACGTACAACCACTACCTCGACACCTTCATGCAGTGGCAGGACATCCTCTTCTCCTTCGCGCAAGCACTCGGGGTCGCCGTGGTGGTCATCCTCATCCACACCTACTACGGCTACACGGCCAAGGGCGGGCCCGCGGGCGTGGGCCAGGCCGTGGGCAAGGCCGTGCGGACGAGCCTGATCGCCGTGCTCGCGATGGAGCTCGTGATCTCGATGGCGCTCTACACCAACTCCGACGTCTTCCGGATCTCGGGGTGACGACGTGAAGTACAAGATCTACGCCCTCGTGCTCCTCGGCATCGTCGGGGGATTCGTCGCGCTGTGCGTCGGCGCAGCCAACGAGGCGTTCACTCCCTATGCCCGGGTCATGCTGAGCGCTGATCGGGCCGGCCTGCAGATGTACTCGGGCAACCGGGTGCAGATGCGCGGCGTCGACGTCGGCAAGGTCGAGTCCGTCACCCTTGCCGACGGCGGCCGGTCCGTCGACATCGCTCTCGACATCGACCCCGAGCTGCTGGGGATGATCCCCTCCAACGTGGGGGTCACCCTGAACCAGTTGACGGCGTTCGGGCAGAAGTCGGTCGCGCTCGTGGAGCCGACCCAGCCCACCGTCCGCACCCTGGCTGCAGGAGACCTCCTCTCCACCGGGCGGGTCAGCGTCGAGGTGGACAACCTCTTCGAGAACCTCACCGAGGTGCTGGACACCGCCCAGCCCGCCAAGGTCAACGCCGTGCTCGGCTCGATGGCCCAGGCGCTCGACGGCCGTGGCGACGAGCTGGGGGACACCCTGGTCCGGCTCGGCGACTACCTGCGGAAGTTCAACGAGAACCTGCCCACCCTCGAGCGCGACTTCGCCAAGGGTGCGGACACCGCGAACGCCTACGCCGACATCGCCCCGGACCTCGGACGGGTGCTGGACAGCTTCTCCACGACCAGCCGCACGATCGTCGAGCAGCAGGCTCAGGTGGACGGGTTCCTCTACCAGGTCACGCGGGCCTCGCGGATCGGGCAGGACTTCTTCGCCGTGAACGGGGACGGATTGATCGAGACGGTGCGCACGGCGTTGCCGACGACGTCGCTGCTCAGTGAGTACTCGCCGGAGTTCGCCTGCTTCCTGCAGGGTGTCGACCACTCGAACCGGCGCGCGGAGAGGTTCTTCGGCGGGGAGGGCAGCGTGGCCGCGATCAGCGGCAACGTGACGTTCGAGCCCGGCGAGGAGGTCTACCGCAACCCCACGGACCTGCCGGAGATCGACAACGCCCGCGGACCGGACTGCTACGGCCTGCCGGACCTCGACGGCCGCGCGGTCCCGAACTCCGCGGTCGAGGCCCAGACCCCGCCCGCAGGGACGAACGACCAGCGCGAGTCGGTTCGCGTCGGTGACCCGCCGCTCGTCGTGCAGCTGTTCGGACCACTGGCCGGTGCGCCGCTGACGACGGACCCGGGAGCCACCGGTGCCCTCACCACCCCGGGATCGGCGGGTCCGCGATGAGCTCCACCTCGCAGGCGGTGGTCAAGCCCGCCCTCAAGAGCGCGGTCTTCGTCGCCTTCTCCCTGGTCGTCCTGCTGGTCATCTCGCTCGAGCTCGGCGCGAACGTGGCGGGCCTGCACGACCGGGTCGAGTACTCCGCGGAGTTCACCGACACCTCCGACCTGCAGGTCGGAGACTCGGTCCGGGTCGCGGGCGTGGACGTCGGCGAGGTGACGGACGTCGAGCTGGCGGAAGCGAACCTGGCGACCGTCGCCTTCACCGTCGACCGCACCCGTCCGCTGCCCGCGGACGCCCAGCTGGTCATCCGCTACCTCAACCTCACCGGGGACCGGTACCTGGAGGTCGGCCGTGGTGGCGGCAGCGGCGTCCTCGACGAGGGCGCCCTGATCCCGGTCGCCCACACCACGCCTGCACTGGACCTCGACATCCTGCTGGCGGGGTTCGACCCGCTCTTCGAGGGCCTCGCCCCCGAGGAGATCAACGGCTTGACCAGCGACCTGATCTCGGTGTTGCAGGGCCAGGGCGGGACGTTCGAGTCCATCCTGTCCCGGATCGGCTCGCTGACGAACACCCTCGCCGACCGGGACCAGGTCATCGGGCAGGTCGTCGCCAACCTGAACACGGTGCTCGGCACGCTGTCGGAGAAGGGGCCCGAGCTGGACCGCACGCTCGACCGGCTGCAGGTGCTCGTCACCGGCCTCGCCGAGGACCGCGAGCGGATCGGCCGGGGACTGGAGTCCTCGCAGCGGCTGGTCACCAGCGTCGACGACTTCCTCGGCAAGGCCCGCGGGCCACTCGTCGGGACCGTCGACCAGGTCAAGCGCGTCGCGGACCTGGCCAACGAGGGCGAGGAGAAGATCGACGAGGTGCTGTCGATGCTGCCCGGCGCGTACCTGCGGGTCAGCCGGGTCGCCTCCCGCGGTGCCATGTACCAGCTGTTCATCTGCTCGCTGCGGGTGAAGGTCACCGGCCCGGACGGCCAGCCGTTGTACTCGCCGATGGTCGGCCCGAGCGACAACGTCGAGCGCTGCCGCCCCGACGACGTCGCCCCGTTGGAGACCCCCGAACAGCGCATCGCGAACGAGGGCGGTGGACGATGAGCAAGCTGAAGTTCCGGGAGAAGAACCCGGTCACCATCGCCCTGGTCGGCGTCGGGGCGATCCTCGTGATCATCTTCGGTTCCTTCCAGATCGCCGCGCTGCCCTTCATCGCGGGCAGCCGCTACGAGGCCGTGTTCAGCGAGGCGGGCGGGCTCAACACCGGCGACAAGGTCAAGCTCGCCGGCACCGAGGCCGGGCAGGTCACCGACGTGACCTTGGAGGACGGCGACGTCGTCGTCACCTTCACCGTCAAGGGCGTCGGCCTCGGCGACGAGTCGGTGGCCACCATCGGCACCCAGACCCTGCTGGGCGAGCGGAACCTCGAGGTGACCTCGCGCGGCGGGGGAGAGATGTCCGCGGGCGACCGGATCCCGCTCGCCCGGACCACCGCGCCGTACAGCATCACCGAGGGCATCGAGGACGTCACCCGGCGGACCGGGGAGATCGACACCCGGCAGGTCGGCGACGCGCTCGACGTCTTCGCCGAGACGTTCAAGGACACGCCCGACGACCTGTCGGCGGCTTTCCAGGGCATCAGTCGGATCTCCGAGACCATCGCCTCGCGCGACCAGGCACTGCGGGATCTGCTCGGGAAGGCGAACGACGTCAGCGGCATCCTCAGCGAGCGCAGCGCACAGCTGTCGACCCTGCTCGTCGACGGCAACGCCCTCCTCGGCGAGCTGCAGTCCCGCCGCGAGGTGATCGCGAGCCTGCTGCGCGACACCACGCGGGTGACCGAGCAGATCATCGCGCTGAACGAGGAGCAGCGCGGTCGGCTGCAGCCCGCGTTGGCCGAGCTGAACCACACGATCGACATCCTGCAGCGCAACGAAGGCAACATCGGTGCCGCCGTCGAGCGGGTGTCCACCTTCATCACCGGCCTCGGCGAGGGGCTCCAGCACGGCACCTCGTTCACCGGCTACGCCGAGCTCGGCGGACTCGGGGTGTTCCCGACCGCGCAGTTCGTGCCCTCCCTCACCCTGCCCCTGCCCGGAGGTGACCGGTGAAGCCCACCGTGCGGTTCGTGCTGGTCGGAGTCGTGCTGGCGCTCGTCGTCGGTGCCGTGGTCGTGTTCCTGCAGACCGGCACCAAGACGGGCACGGCGTACTTCACCACGGTCAAGAACGTCTACCCGCTCGACCGGGTGCGCATCCAGGGGGTGGACGTCGGGCGGATCGAGTCGATCACACCCGAGCCCGGCCGCGTCCGCGTCGAGTTCAGCTACGACTCGCAGTACGACATCCCGGCGGACGCCGGCGCCGCCGTCGTCACGCCGACGCTGGTCGCCACCCGGTTCCTCCAGATCGCGCCCGCCTACAAGGGCGGCCCGGTCCTGGAGGACGGGGGCGAGATCCCGCAGGAGCGGACCGTCTCGCCGCTGGAGTTCGACGACCTCAAGAAGGAGCTCTCCCGGGTCGCCACCCAGATCGGGCCGAACGGCGAGGACCCGCGAGGCGCGCTGAACCACTTCCTCGACGTCTCCGCACAGAACGCCGACGGCCGCGGTCAGGAGTTCCGCACGATGGTCCAGGACGCCTCGAAGGCGTTGCAGACCCTCGCCGACGGCCGTGAGGACCTGTTCGGGACGGTGCGAAACCTGCAGGTGCTGGTCTCCACGCTCTCCGGCATGGGCGACGACATCACCGAGTTCAACAGCAGGCTCGCCGACGTCTCGGGTGTCTTCGACGAGAACCGGGACCAGCTGGCCCAGGCCATCGCCGGGATCGACCGGGCGGGCGCCGCGATCGACGAGTTCGTGCAGACCAACGGCCCCGAGCTCACCGCGACGGTGGACAAGCTGGGCCGCTTCAACGGAGAGCTCGCCCAGCAGCGCGACGACCTGGCCCAGATCCTGCACGTCGGCCCGAACACCTTGCAGAACTTCATGAACGTGTTCTCGCCGACCGGACACGCGGTGACCGGGACGCTGACGGTCAACAACCTCGACACCCCGGCGGACTTCGTCTGCTCGGCGTTCGCGGCGGCCGCGGCGCACAGCGCCAAGGAGGGCACGGACTCGTGCGTCACCTACCTCGGCCCGCTGCTGAACCTGCTGCGCGTGCAGCAGCCGCCGATCGGGGTCAACCCGATCGCGCGGCCCGGCGGCGGCGTCTCCTCGGAGCGCCCCGGCGTCGTCGAGACCCCCTCGGGTGTGGCGCCGGCGAACGACAAGCTCGTGCCCTCGACGGACATCCCGGGCCTCGGCGGCCTGCTGACGGGAGGCAACTGATGAAGCGGGTCGTCGGCGCCCTGGTGGCGAGCTCCGTACTCGCCCTGTCCGGATGCTCGTGGGGCGGGGTCAACTCCTTCCACCTGCCCGGCACCCAGGGCTCGGTGAGCGGCTCCTACAGCGTCGACATCCAGATGGAGGATGTCGGCAACCTCGTGGCCAACAACCCCGTCCGGCTCCGGGACGTCAACGTCGGCACCATCACCGGCATCCGGCTCGACGACTGGAACGCCGTCGTGACGGTCAGCCTCAACCCCGACGTCGAGCTGCCCCGCGACACGCGGGCGAAGATCGGGCAGGGCAGCCTGTTGGGCGCGAAGTTCGTGCAGCTCGACGCCCCGGAGGCCTCCGCGTCGCCCCGGCTCGCCGACGGGGACGTCATCCCGCTGGCGCAGACCGGGCGTTACCCGGAGACCGAGGACGTCCTGGCGTCGGTCGCCGCCCTGCTCAACGGCGGCGGGCTGCAGCACATCAAGACGATCACCGGGGAGCTGGACCGGGCCCTGTCCGACCGCACCCCGCAGATCCGAGACCTGCTGACCCAGCTGGACACCTTCGTGACCGGCCTGGACGAGCAGAAGGGCGAGATCGTCCGCGCGATCGACGGACTCGACCGGATGGGTGCCGCCTTCGCCGACCAGGACCCTGCCCTGCGCGAGGCACTCGACGCCGTTCCGCCCGCGCTGGAGGAACTGGAGGCGCAGCGCGCCGACCTGGTGGACACCCTCGACGCGCTCGGCGGCTTCGGGGCCGAGACCGACCGTGTCCTCGGCGCGGCCGGAGACGACCTGGCTCAGAACCTGGCCAACCTGGAGCCCGCGCTCAAGGGGCTGGCCGACGCCGGTCCCTCCATGGTGGACTCGCTCTACCTGCTCGGCACGGTGGCGTTCCCGCTGCGCACCTTCGACAAGTACGTTCGCGGCGACTTCATCAACTTCTCCGTCACCGTGGACCTGACACTGGGCACACTCGACCACAACTTCCTCACCAACACCCCGTTCGCGGGGGCGCTGGGGCAGGTGGAGACCATCCTGGCCAACGGCGGCACGGTCACCCAGGCCGTCGACCCGCTGCTGCCCGCTCCGCTCCCCGAGGAGAACCGGCTCCCGGCGATCCCGCCGCTGCCGGGGCTCTCGCCCGCCGACGGGCGGCCCGCGCCCAACCCCGCGCCGGACGCGAACACCCAGGCGCCGGACCCGATCGACCCGAACGCCCCCTCGCCGGGCCCGCTCGGTGGGCTCCTCGACCCCCTCACCGGAGGGATCCGATGACCTCGTTCGTCAAACGGCAGCTGGTGATCTTCACCGTGCTGTCCGTCGCGGCCTTCGCGATCATCGCGTTCGGCTACCTGAGGGTGCCGACGCTGCTCGGCCTCGGCCAGATGAGCGTGACCGCGCGGGTGCCGGTGGCGGGCGGGATCTACCCGAACGCCAACGTCACCTACCGCGGCGCCACCATCGGCAAGGTCACCGACGTCCGGTTGGCCGAGGACGGCGGGGTGGACGTCGTCATGTCCGTCGACGCCGCCCAGGCCCCGCCGGAGGACAGCCGGGCCGAGATCCACTCCGTGTCCGCCATCGGTGAGCAGTTCGTGGACTTCGTGCCCACGGACACGCCCTCGTCGACGGCCCTGGCGGACGGCGCGTTCGTGCCGGAGGAGCGCACGTCGATCCCGCTGCCCACCGCGGCCGTACTCGACGACGTGGACACCCTGCTCAAGACGGTGAACCCAGACGACCTCAGCGTCGTCCTGCGGGAGTTCGACACCGCCTTCCGCGGCATCGGCCCGGACCTGGCCTCCATCGCGGACAACACGAAGCTGCTGCTCGACACCGCGGACGTGAACTACGCGCAGACCGAGCAGCTCATCCGTGACGCGGAGCCGTTCCTGGACAGCCAGGTCGCGTCCGCGGACGACGCCCGGGCCTGGTCCGCCCGTCTCGCCCGGGTCACCGAGCAGCTCGAACAGAGCGACAGCGACCTTCGCGGCGCGCTGCGCAACGGCGAGGCGGCGGGGCAGCAGGCGGGCAACCTGCTCGACCAGCTCCGCGGCCCCACGCCGACGCTGATCGACAACACCCTCGTCCTGACGAGGCTGGCCGAGGCCTACCACGCTCCGATCGAGCAGGTCCTGGTCACCTACCCGGCGTTCGCCGCCTTCTACCAGTCGGCGCTCGGCCCGAACGGTCGCGAGTCGATCAACTTCAACATCAAGCTCAACCCGAACCGGCCCGCCTGCTACGAGGGCTGGGTCGGACCCGGGACGGAGCTGGGCCCGCGAGACGCCTTCGAACTCTCCGACATGCCGTTCCCGGCAGACCAGTACTGCAAGCTCGCCCAGGACGACGATCGCCTGGTCCGCGGCTCGCGCAACCTGCCGTGCTTCGAGCCGGGCTCGCCCGTCGACCGACGGTCGGCCACGGTCGAGCAGTGCCGCGGCGACGGGTTCACCTCGGGAGTGGGACCGGGGACCCAGCTGCAGATCGGCGGGCCTCTCAACGACCTGCCGCTCACCACGACGCCGACGCCCGCCGACACGCTCGTCGGTGCCGATCCCGGCCCACCGGGCACGGCACCGAGCGACCTGCGAGGGCTACTGCTGCCGCCGTCACCTTGAGGCGACCACGGTCGTTGGACACGTTGTATGGACAGCCCGACCACTCGATGACGAGACGAGGTGACACCTCCATGCTGACCGACGAGAAGGACGCCCCCTCCACGGCGCCGGCTGCGGCGGAGGAGGGCACGACGGAGAACCCGCCCGACGCCGACGCGGTCGCGGTCGCGGAGGCAGGTGAGACCGACGCGCCGCGTCGGACTCGGCTGCCGCGACCGGCCACCCTCACGGCCGCGTTCCTGTTATTGCTCCTGGTCGCAGGCGCCGTCGCGACCGCGGTGTGGTGGAACGCGGGCAGGCATGCCGAGGAGCGGCGCGCCGCAGCACTGTCGGCCGCGCAGGACATCGCAGTGGCCCTGGTGTCGGTCAGCTCGGACACCGCCGACCAGGACGTGCGCCGGATCCTCGACGGAGCCGTCGGCGACTTCGGGAAGATCTTCTCCGAGAACCTGGAATCCTATGTGGACATCGTCCGGAAGGGTGGCGTCCAGGCGAACGGCGAGGTCGCCGCGGCGGGGCTGGAGCGCATCGACGACCGCACGGCCCGGGCGTTCGTCGCCATGCGGGCCACGGTCACCAACCAGCAGGCCCCGCAGGGCGAGGAGCGGACCTACCGGATGGCGGTGGAGGTCACCGAGCAGCCCGACGGGCGCTGGCTCGCCGACCGGGTGGAGTTCGTCCCGTGAGCGCCCCGACCGGCGAGACGACCGAGGCCGCCGAGTTCACCGAGCCCACCGAGTCCAGGGCCACCGAGCCCACCGAGTCCACCGAGTCCACCGAGTCCACCGAGTCCAGGGCCACCGAGACCCACCCCGGCGAGGCGCCGTCCCGGCCGCTGTGGCGGCGCACCCCGATCCGGGTGTGCGCGGTGGTAGGGCTGCTGGCCCTGGTCGCGGGCGGAGTGTTCGGGGGGATGGCGTGGCGGCAGCACGCGACGGACACCGCCCGGGCCGAGGCCCTGCAGGCCGGTACGGCCGCGGCCGCCGAGCTGCTGTCGTACGACCACCGGACCCTCGATGCCGCCGTCGACCAGCGGATGGGTCTGGTGACCGGCGACTTCCGCGACCGCTACCGACAGCTGGTCACCGACACCGTCGCACCTGCCGCCAAGGCCCGACAGGTGGTCACGACCAGCACCGTCGTGGGCTCGTCGGTCGTCGACGACGACGGACCCGACCAGGTCTCCCTGCTGCTGTTCGTGAACCAGAGCTCCGAGGCGCCCGGACTCGCCGAGCCGTTGCTGACCGGCAGCCGGATCGTCATGACACTGCAGGACGTCGACGGTCGCTGGCTCACGTCGAACCTGGAGCCCGTGTGACGACCCGAACCGAAGGAGGCCGCGGGATGCCCGACACAGCCCCGCCCGACGAGGCGCCCACCACGGTCCTGCCGGCCGACACCGCGGAGCCGGCGCCGACACAGGAGCCGGTTCGCCCGAGCGGCTTCGGCAGGCGCGGCGTGATCGTGCTGGTCGTCCTGGCCCTGCTGCTCGCGAGCACGATCGCCACCGGCGTCCTCTGGCTGTCCGGACGCGGCGTGGAGGCGGACCGCGCCGCAGCGTTGGACGCAGCCCGGGCGGCAGCCGTCTCGCTCAGCTCGATCTCGGCCGACACCGCCGACGCCGACGTGCAGCGGGTACTCGACTCCGGCACCGGTGAGTTCGGCGACCTGTTCCGCCAGAACCTGGGCTCCTACGTGCAGATGGTCAAGGACTCCCAGGTCGGCTCGACCGGCGAGGTCACCGCCGCGGCGCTGAGCGAGGCCGATGAGGACTCGGCGAAGGCGCTCGTGGCGGTGCGCAGCGAGGTGCGGAACTCCCAGAGCCCCGATCCACAGCCGCGGCTGTACCGGATGCAGATGGACCTGGTGAAGGAGGGGGACCGATGGCTCGTCGCCACCTTGACGTTCGCAGGCTGACCCAGGCACCCGGGCGGTTCGCCACCCGGCCCCGAGCCGTCGGGATCGCTGCGGCCGCACTGGCGCTCGTGCTCGTCGCGGGGACCGTCACGTTCGGGCTGCTCGCTCTGAACGGGTCCGCGGTGCAGCAGGCTCGGGTGGACGCCGTCGCGGCGGCGGAGGAGGCCGTGCCGCGGCTGCTCTCCTATGACCACACCACGCTCGAGGCCGAGACCCCGCAACGCCTGGAGCTGCTGACCGGGTCGTTCAAGGACGACTACGCCCAGCTGATGCGTGACGTCGTGCTGCCTGCCGCCCGGCAGAGCAGCTTGATCACCTCGACCGAGCTCGTCGACTCCGGCGTCGTCACGGAGGACGGGCCGGACACCGTGACCGTGCTGTTGTTCCTGAACCAGTCGACCGGCGCGCAGGGCCAGGTTCCGGACGTCGCGGGCAGCCGGGTCCGGGCGACCCTCGAACGGCCCGACGACCGCTGGCTCGTCTCCGAGCTCACCCCCGTCTGACAAGAGAGAAAGAGGACCCCGTGCCCGGTGTCGAGGTGAAGGTCGAAGGGCTGTCGAAGTCCTTCGGCCGCGCGAACATCTGGTCCGACGTGACCCTGACCCTGCCCCCGGGCGAGGTGTCGGTGCTGCTCGGCCCCTCCGGGACAGGGAAGTCGGTGTTCCTGAAGTCCCTGATCGGGCTGTTGAAGCCGGAGAAGGGTTCGATCGTCATCCATGACACGGACCTGGTGCGCTGCAACGAGTCCAAGCTCTACGAGATCCGGAAGCTCTTCGGCGTGCTGTTCCAGGACGGTGCCCTGTTCGGCTCGATGAACCTCTTCGACAACGTCGCCTTCCCCCTGCGCGAGCACACCCGCAAGAACGAGTCCGAGGTCCGTGACATCGTCATGGAGAAGCTCGACCTCGTGGGTCTCAAGGGCGACGAGTCCAAGCTGCCCGGGGAGATCTCCGGCGGCATGCGCAAGCGCGCAGGCCTGGCCCGCGCGCTCGTGCTGGACCCCGAGATCATCCTGTTCGACGAGCCGGACTCCGGCCTCGACCCCGTCCGCACCGCGTACCTGAACCAGCTCATCATCGACCTGAACGCGCAGACGGACTCGACGTTCCTGATCGTCACCCACGACATCAACACCGCGCAGACCGTGCCGGACAACATCGGCATGCTCTACCGCAAGCACCTGGCCATGTTCGGCCCCCGCGAGGTCCTGCTGACCAGCGACGATCCCGTGGTGTCGCAGTTCCTCAACGGCCGTCGTCAGGGCCCGATCGGGATGAGCGAGGAGAAGGACACCGCCCAGGCCCAGCGTGAGATGGCCGAGGTCGACGAGCTGTCAGGGCTGCCCCCGCTCAAGCCGCAGATCGAGGCCAGCAGGGGGATGCCTGAGCGCAAGGCGGTCGCCCGCCGCCAGCGGCGGGTCCGCGACATGCTGCACACCCTGCCGCCCGCTGCGCAGGAGGCCATCCAGCGTTCCTTCGCCGAGCAGGAACACGCGAACGAGCGGACCGCCGTCGTCGGCGCGGCCCCCTACGGCCGCCCCGACGACGCCCCCACCACCGAGCTCCCTCGCGTCACCGAGCCACCGCTCGGTGCCCCGGTGGAGCGTCCCGGCCGCCACCACCACCGCTGACGGGAGCACCCATGGCGCACTACACAACCGTCGTGGTCGGCACGGACGGCTCCGACACCTCCTACGCGGCCGTCGAGCGGGCGGCCGCGGTCGCCGCCGGCAGCGGAGCCGCGCTGGTCATCGCCTCGGCCTACCACCCGGACGACGGAGCCCCCGGCGCTGCGGACGACGCGCTCAAGGGCGAGTCGTACCTGGTACACGGCTGGACCCCGGCCGAGGACAGCCTCCGCACGGCGCGCGACCGGGCGGTGGCGATCCTGCCCGCCGATCGAGTCACGACGACGGCGGCCGACGGCGGCCCGGTGGAGGTCCTGCTTCGCGTCGTGGCCGACCACGACGCCGACCTGCTGGTGGTCGGCAACCGCGGGCTGGGCACCCTCGCCGACCGTGTACTCGGGTCGGTCCCCTCCGATGCGGCCCGCCGCTCACCCGTCGACGTGCTGGTCGTGCACACCACCTGACCGGGCTCGCTCCCCACGAGGAGAGGGGTCCTGCTGCCCGCGGGCGGCAGGACCCCCTTCCTCTGTGCGTCGCCGCCGCGCCGCGTACCGGCCTGCGCGAGAGCGCTTCCACACGCGACCCGCCTCACCGGGTGCCGGGAGCGCGGCGAGATCCGGGCGGAACCATGCCGTCAACGGGATCTCGGGAACGAGATGGACGACGTCCGGCCGCCCTGGCCCCGGCAGCGCACCGAAGGCCTGGTCGAGAGCACGCGGCGTGAGAGCGGCGGCCTGCACGGCCGCCACCACGTCGCCTCCAGGGCCGCGGTGACACACGGCCAGGCCGACCCCGGGTAGCTCCCCGAGGGCATCCTCGACCTCTCGCGGATGCAGTGCGCCCGTACCGGACGGCAGGGCCGAGTCCTGGCGTCCGACGTACCAGAGGTCGCCGTCGGCGTCCGCTCGGAAGAGCTCGCCGGTGACGAGCCAGGCGTCGTCCGCGGCGAACACGCCGCGGCGTGGGACGGCGTCCCACAACTGCTGGTCGTGATCGACCTCGGCGAGCAACATCCCGACCTCGCCGGGTCCCACGGTCAACCAGTGGCCTTCGGCGTCGAGCACCGGTTCGCCCGACGGACCGAGCGCGACCAGCGCGGTGCGCGCCGTACCGGGGAGCGAGCGGCCCGCCGCGCCGACCTTCCGGCCGGAGACGTTGGCGAGGATCGCGTTCGACCGAGCCACCGCGAACAGCTCCAGGACCCGAGCGGGAGCGAACCGGTCGAGGGCCTGTCGCCAGACCGCGCGCGGGATCCCCGACCCGACGAACAGCCGCACCGGATGGTGTCGCTCCTCGGGCACCTCCGGTGCTCGGAGCAGGATGCTCAGCATCGCCCAGGTGTAGGGGACGACCGTTGCGCCGCACCGACGCACGTCCGGCCAGAAGCGCTCGGGGTCGAAACCGTGCGCGAGGGCCAGCCGGGCGCCCGCGACGACGGCGGCCGCGGTGCTCAACAGCAGCCCGGACGGGTGGTGGAGCGGGCTGGCGGAGTAGATGGTGTCCGCCGGGGACAGCGCGGTGGCCGAGGCGGCACCGAACGCCGACAGTGCCCAGCGCCGGTTGCTGACCGGCATCGCCCGGGTGCCCGCGCCCTCTCCGGTGAACAGGACGAACCCGAGGTCCGCGCCGAGTCCGGGATTCGGGGTGAACCAGTCCGGCACACTCGGGCGGGGCCCGACGGCGCGGACCTCGAGCACGGGGACGTCCACTCCGGTGACCCCGGGATCGGCGAGCAGCGACTCGATCCTGCCCAGCGCGGCCTCACGGGGGAGGTCACCCTCCGGGCGGAGCAGGACCGCGACGGCTCCGACCCGGCTCAGCGCCGCGACTGTCGTCAGGGCCCGCAGTCGGGACGAGATGGACACGCCGACGTGCTGGCCGCGGCGTACCCCGGCCGCGAGGAGCCGGGCGACGAGGTCGTCGATCCCCTCCTTGACGGCGGCGTGGGTGTGGGCCGTGTCGCCCAGCAGGAGCGCGGTGGCCGAGGGTCGGTCCGCGGCGGCCTCGTCGAGCAGCAGACCGTAGGAGACCCGTGTGTGGGAGCCGATCCGCTCGAGCCGGGCCAGCCGGGGAAGCTGCTCCACGGCGACCCGGACGATCTCCCGCCCCGAGTCGACGACCTGCGCGGACACCGACCCGGCAAGGCTCGGTGCGGCCTTGCCGGCGTCGATCGCCAACCGAGCGACCGACCACAGCGCGGAGACGAGGGTGGGCGCCGCCGTGGTCGGCGCGGCAGGCCCGGTGTCGCCGACCGGTCCGACCGCCTCGGGCTGCGGGCCACCCGTCTCCTGCCAATGCGCCCACTCGCCGACGGTCGGCCAGGTCACTCGGCTGGCGCGTGATCCCACACCCAGGCCGAAGTGGCCGGTCGGCAGAGAGCACTCGTAGACCTCCGCCCGGGGTGCCGCGCGGGCGATGTCCCGGACAGCGTGCGCGGGGGCGAACCCGTCCTGCGAGCCGGTGAAGATCAGGATGGGGCAGGTGAGGTCCGCGAGGGTGACCGTGCGGTCGCCGAACACCAGCCCTCCCCGCAGGAACCGCTCGTTGGTCATGCTCTCCATGACCTCGACGATCGCCGGTCCGGGGAAGGTGATCCAGCCGTCGCGGGCCAGGAACCGCCGCTGCCGTTCCCGGGGGAGCAGGGAGTCCCGGTCCCGCAGGGCGGCGAGGTACTGCACCTGGCCGCGGATCGCCCCGACCGGGCTGGTCCACTTGAACAGGTTGGCTGCGGCCCAGCCGGGGAGTCCGGTATGTCCGAGGACCGTGGTCCAGAGGCCCTGCAGCTCCTTGACCAGCTCTTCCGGCAGGTCGACCCCGGGGATCGACAAGGGCTGGAACGGACTGCCCAGGGCGAAGATGCTGCCCACGTCCTTGCAGGCCCGCAGCGCCGCAGCCTGGTAGCAGAACAGGCCGCCCTGGGAGTACCCGCCGATGTGTACCCGGCGCCCGGTCTGCTCGGCGACCTCGTCGATCGCCGCGGAGAGGGCGATGACGTGGTCGGTGACCGTGCGCCGCGATCCCCCGGGTTCGCTGCCGGGGTCTCCGAAATCGATGACCCAGGGCTCGAGGCCCGCCCGGTCGAGCAGGGCGACTGCACTGGTCGCGGGCGAGACGTCCCACACCTCGGCGGTCAGCATCAGCGGTGGGACGAGCAGGACCGGTGGGCGACCCGACGGAGTGTCGGGGAAGTACCGACGCAGACGGTGAGTCGGTCCGCGGCCTGCGATCTCGAAGGGTGAGGGCTCCTCACCGGTGTCGAGCCCACCGAAGCGGGCGTACTCGACGATGTTCGTCGCGGTCGAGGCGAGTCGGGTGGCCCAACCGGGCTCCTCGGTCGTCACCGGCGGTCACGCTCCTGGTCGGCTCGCTGGGGAAGGTGGTGTCGCCGGCTCGCCGCTCAGGGCGAGGAGGAGGTCGGCGACCCGGTCCGGGCGCTGGATCTGTGCGCTGTGGCCGCAGCCGGTCAGGATCTCGAGTCGCACGGTGTGCAGGTCCGCGGCCGCTGCCGCGGCCGGGCGCACGTCGCAGATGTGGTCCTCGGCACCCCAGATCAGCAGCACCGGCTCGACCAGCCGTCGCAGGTCGGGAGGACCGGCCTTGATCTCGTCGCTGAGTCGGCGGCCGAGTGCGCCGAACCGGCGGAAGTCGGCCATCCCGCCGAAGTGGGAGCCGTATCGCCGGGCGAGTGTGGGATCCACCGCGCCCCGGGCCAACCGGAGCCGGTAGAAGGCGCAGGCGTAGGCCCGCACGACCGGCGCGGGAACCGGTGCCCGGTACGCGACCTTGAGCAGCGGCCGCAGCCGGGCGAGCGCGTCGTCCATCCGATCGAAGGACCGGTGGAACCCGAGGCCCGCGGGGGAGAGGGCGGCGTAGGCCTCGACGGCGGGCAGGCCCTTCTCCGCGGCGCGCAGCACGGTGAGCCCGCCCATGGAGTTGCCTGCCAGCACCACCGGTCCGCCGACGTGGTCGACGAGCGCGGCGGTGAAGTCGTCGAGCTGGGGCAGCAACGGTGCCCGCTCGAGCGGGCCGCCCTCGCCGAAGCCGGGCATGTCCACCGCGACGGCCTGTCGACCGCGCCGTCCGAGCTCGGCGAGCAGGGGGCGCCAGGTGTCCGCGGAGTCGGAGAAGCCGTGCAGCAGCACGATCGTCGGTCCGGTGCCGCGGGTCTCCAGCGACCGCGTCCGCACTCCGCCGACGACCAGCTGTCGCGTCAGCAACCCCGTCATCGTTCGTAGAGGGCGTCGATGGTGGCGGCGTACTTGTCGGCGATCCCCTTGCGGCGCATCTTCATCGTGGGGGTGAGCTCGTCGCCGTCCGGAAGCCACTCGGTGGCCAGCAGCTCCCAGCGCTTGACCTGCTCGATCCGCGACAGTCGGGTGTTGGCCGCCTCGACGGCGGTGGCGATCGCCTCCCGCACGCGAGGCTCGACGGCCACCGCGCCCGGCGAGGCGTCCTGGAGCCCGTTCGCCGCGGCCCACGCCGCCGCCGCCTCGGGGTCGAGCACGAGCAGCGCCACGTTGTACGGCCGGAGGTCGCCGATGCAGCACGCCTGCCCGATCAACGGCGAGGCATCCTTCAGCGCGCTCTCGATGTTCACGGGCGACATGTTCTTGCCGCCCGCGTTGATGATCAGCTCCTTCTTGCGGTCGACGATGCGGTACCAGCCCGCCTCGTCGACGGTGGCGACGTCCCCGGTGTGCAGCCAGCCCTCGGCGTCGATGGCCTCGGCCGTCTTCTCCACGTCCTTGCGGTACCCGCGCATCACGTGCGGGCCACGCAGCAGCAGCTCGCCGTCGTCCGCGATCCGTGCCTCGGTGCCGGGCATGGGCAGCCCGATCCGGCCGACGCGGATCTCGTCGAGCAGGTTGGTCATGCCCAGGGCGCCGGTCTCGGACATGCCGAACCCCTCCATCAGCGGCAGGCCGAGCGCCAGGAAGAACTCGTGCACCGCGGGTGCGATCGGGGCCGCGCCGGTCATCATCAGCGCGATCCGGTCGAACCCGAGCCTGCCCGCCACGGCGGCCAGCGCGGGTGGCGGCGTCTCCAGGTGTCCGGGCGTGCCCGCCCCGTCCTGACGACGGCGGACCTCGGCCAGCGCGGCCTCCAACGCCTGCTCGACGGCCGAGCGCTGGTCCTCCGGCAGGGCCCCGAAACCACGCAGCAGCGCCTGGCGGAGCTTCTCCCAGATCCGCGGCACCCCGAGGAACCAGGTGGGGCGGACAGCGGCGACCGCGGCGAAGACCTGCGATGCGTCGGCGACGGTGGTGAGTGGCCAGCCGGTCGCCATGTGCAGGTAGTGCGAGAAGATGCGGTCCGCCATGTGCGCCGACGGCAGGTACGACAGGCAGGCGCCGTCGGTGGCGAACGGGAACCGGCGCTCGCAGGTGTCGAGCACGAACATCACGTTGGCGTGGGTCAGCTCCACGCCCTTCGGTGGCCCGGTGGTACCCGAGGTGTAGATCAACGTCGCGACGTCGCTCGGCTCCACGGCCCGCCACGCGGACGCGAGATCGAAGCCCGGGGAGGGGGCGAGGTCGGCGAACGAGTCCTCGCCCACGACCACGACGTGCTCCAGGTGCGGCGTCGAGGCGGCCGCGACCCGCTCGACGAACTGTGGTTCGCAGACCAGGACCCGGTTCTCGGCGTGCCCGAGCAGGTACTCGATCTGATCGGGCGACGAGGTGTTGTAGATGGAGAACGGGACCGCACCCAGGTGCAGGGCGGCCGTGTCCACGAGGTGGAACTCGGGGCGGTTGGTCAGCATGAGGCCGACCGGGTCCCCCCGGCCGACGCCCAGGGCGGCCAGCCCACCGGCGATGCGCTCGACCTCCGCCGCGTACTGCGCCCTGGTCAGCACCGCGTCGCCACCGTGCGCCTGGAGCGCTGGGGCGCTCGGGTCCGCGGCGACGGTCTGCTGGAAGGCGGCACACAGGGTGCCTGCGCCGATGCCCGGGGCGCGCTTCTCGAGCTGTTCCACGGTGCTCATACGCCCAACGACCTTCCGATGATCTCTCGCATGATCTCCGACGTCCCTCCGTAGATCCGACCGATCCGTGCGTCGACGAACGCCCGGCCGATGGGGTACTCGGTCATGTAGCCGTAGCCGCCGAACAGCTGCAGGCAGCGGTCGACGGCCGAGAACTGCAGCTCGCTCGCGGCGAGCTTGGCCATCGCCGCACGCTCGGGGGTGAGCGTCCCGGCGACGAGCTCGTGCAGGCACGAGTCCACGAATGCGCGGGCCATCTCGACCTTCGTGTGCACGTCCGCAAGCTCGAACCGGGTGTTCTGGTAGCTGCTGACCGGCTTGCCGAACGCGGTGCGTTCCTTCGTGTAGGTCAGCGCCAGACGCAGTGCGGCCGCCGCGGACGCGACCCCGGCCACGGCGATCGTCATGCGTTCCTGGGCGAGGTTGCCCACGAGCGCCTTGAACCCGCCGCCCTCGGTGCCGAGCAGGTTGGCCGCCGGAACGCGCGCGGAGTCGAAGAACAGCTCGGCGGTGTCCTGGGCGTGCATGCCGATCTTGTCGAGGTTGCGACCTCGGGTGAAGCCGGGGGTGTCGCGCTCGACGACGAAGAGCGAGAGCCCGGTGTGGCGGTCCTCCGAGGTCCGGGCGGCGACGATGACCACGTCGGCGTTCATCCCGTTGGAGATGAAGGTCTTGCTGCCGTCGAGGACGAAGTGGTCCCCGTCGCGGCGGGCGGTGGTGCGGATGCCTGCGAGGTCCGAGCCGGTACCGGGCTCGGTCATGGCGATCGCGGCGATGAGCTGGCCGGAGGCCAGCCCCGGCATCCAGCGGGCCTGCTGCTCGGCGTCGGCGAGGCCCTGGAAGTAGGGCAGGCAGATGTCGTTGTGCAGGTTGATGCCGAACGAGACGCAGCCGGTGTCGGCGATCTCCTCGGCGATGACGGCGTTGAACCTGAAGTCGTCCACACCGCCGCCGCCGTGTTCCTCGGGCAGGGCCATGCCGAGGAAGCCGGACTTGCCCGCGGCGGCGAAGACCTCGCGGGGGACGATGCCCTCCCGTTCCCAGTCCTGGTAGCCGGGGACCACCTCCGCCTCGAGGAAGGAGCGGAAACTCTGACGGAAGTCCTCGTGCTCGGCCTCGAAGAGGCCGAGCCGGGGAGCGGCGGCGTCGATGCTCATGGGCTGACTATACAGAGCGACTGAACACTCTGTATACCTCAGGCGACCGTGGGCATCTTGCCCAGGTTCGTCGAGACGTCGTGGCCCACCTCGTCCGGGTTCGCGACCTCGCTGCTGCGGTCGCCGTTCTCCACGGCGATGGCGGCGTTGAAGGTGGCGAGGATCTTGCGAGTGGTCTCCT
Organism: Pseudonocardia pini; assembly: GCF_013870575.1. Lineage (GTDB taxonomy): Bacteria > Actinomycetota > Actinomycetes > Mycobacteriales > Pseudonocardiaceae > Pseudonocardia > Pseudonocardia pini. The sequence continues at coordinate 41,595 of NZ_JACBXB010000001.1, read as the reverse complement.
CGTCGTCGTGCGGGAGGATGCGCGAGATCCGGTCGTACGCCTTGAGCAGGGGGCGGATGGCCGGGACGGTGAAGCGCCAGGGCGTGGGCTCGATGTCGAGCATGTCGATGACGTACTTCGGCTGCCAGCCGGTCAGCATGCCGTAGGCCAGCTTGAGCCTGCGCTCGGTCGTCATGAACTTCGCGACGGGACCGGGAAGGACCTCGACGTCGCCCGGCGGGTTCTCGACGCTGAAACGCATGATCGAGTGGACCGTCTTGCGGCACAGGTCGTCCGCGGGCTGTTCGATCAGCTTGTGCAGCGCCGCCTTGCGGCGGGCGTCCTCGTAGTCGGTGTGGAGGATGTCCCCGGGCACGCCGATGACCCAGCCGACATAGCGCGACAGCGCCATGATGTCCTCGATCTCTCGGTCGCTGAACCGGACACCGGAGCGCTGCACGGGGTCGATGAAGCCCACGCCGAACTGTCCGGCCTGGGTGTGCATGGAGTCGAGGTTGTTGATGGGGACGCCCCAGCTCGCCCAGTCCCAGGCGTCCGAGCGGGAGAGGCCGTAGCGGACCGCCGCGTGGATCATGCGGACCTTCGCGGTGAGTCGGAAGCCGTCGGCGAAGCGGCTCATCCCACCCGGGGTGTAGGCGGCGACGATGTAGCGGAAGCTCTCGATCAGTCGTCCGCCCACCCGCTCGGAGTCCTGGAGGCGGCCGCTGAACAGCACGGGCCTCGTCGAGGAGTACATCGAGAAGCCGGTGGCGATGGACGACCAGGCCAGGATGGGCGGCACGATCGGCCCGGCGCGCCAGAAGGCGACGGCGCCGCGGTGCAGCTGGTCGAAGTCCACCCAGTCGGGGATGTGGTCGAGCTCGGCGAACAGGCCCGCCAGGCCGGGGGAGGGCGAGTCGACCGCGTCGATGCCCTTCTCCAGCGCCAGGTTGAAGTTGCTCATCCCAGCGCCGGACACGGAGTTGCGGCTGTCGAGCATGAAGCGGTAGGCGGGGTCGTCGCCCAGGAGGGCGTGGTCCGTGAGTTCCTCGACGTACGACCGTCCGAACATGGCTATCGCCTTGTCGCGATTGTTGATCCGGCCGAGATCGATGCCCTTCGGCAGGCCCTCCGGGACGTCCAGACTGCCCTCGCGCCGCGGCTCCCGGCCCTGCTCTCGCTGGTCTCGGTCCGCGATCGTGCCGGTCATGAGCACTCCTCCTCGTCGATGAGCCAGGTCCGTCACTATGTGTGACAACGCCGACACGAACCCTACGGCCTATTGAACACTGTGTCTACATGCCGTGTATGTTCATCGAGTCCGCCGTACGTACAACGAGGAGGACCAGTGAGCGTTCCGACCGTCGGTGACCGAGTCGACAGCGACGTGCTGGACCGGCTGCTCCGCGAGCGCTGGAGCTGCCGTGGTTTCCGGGAGGAGCCGGTGGCCCCGGCCGTCGTCGAGGAGATCCTGCGGGCCGCCCGGCACGCCCCGTCGTGGTGCAACACGCAGCCGTGGCACCTGCACGTGATCTCGGGGGCCGCGATCGGCCGCTTCCGGGAGGGTCTGGCGGCCCGGGTCGCGGCTGGTCCGCGCGAGGAATCGGACTTCCCCTTCCCCGGCGAGTACACCGGCGTCCACGCCGAGCGTCGACGCGCCTCCGGCTGGCAGCTCTACGACGCGGTGGGTATCGGCAAGGGCGACCGTGCGGCGTCCGGGCGGGAGATGCTCCGCAACTTCGACTGCTTCGGCGCTCCGCACGTCGCGATCGTGACCACCGCCGCCGAGTTGGGGCTCTACGGCGCCGTCGACTGTGGGTTGTTCGTGCAGAGCTTCCTGCTGGCCGCCTACGCCCGGGGGGTCGGAACCGTGCCGCAGGCCGCTCTCGCGAGCCAGGCCCCGTTCATCCGTGAGTTCCTCGGGCTCTCCGAGGAGCGTCGCGTGCTGGTCGGCATCTCGTTCGGGTACCCCGACGACGAGCACCCCACCAACTCGTACCGCACCGACCGCCAGTCGGTCGCGGATCTCGCCACCATCATCGACGACTAGGGGGATGTGATGACGCTGCGCCGCGTGGAGGTCGAGCCGGGGGTCTGTGTCGCCGTGCGTGAGGTCGGCGACGGAGATCCGGTTCTGCTCATCCACGGTTGGACCCTGAGCCTCGAGGCCTGGGACCGGCAGATCCGCGTTCTCGCCGACGCCGGACACCACGTCCTGGCGATGGACCTCCGCGGCCACGGTCGGTCTGACGCCCCCTTCCGCGGCTACGGGATCGATCGTCTCGCCGCCGATGCCGCGGCCGTGCTGCGTGCGCGGACCCATGAGCCCGCGGCGGTCGTCGGCTGGTCGCTCGGCGGGATGACGGCCCTGCGCCTCGCCGCGGACTTCCCCGATCTCGTCGGACGCCTCGTCCTGGTCGGGTCGGCGGGAGTCGCCGGCGCGCGGCAGAGCGGCTTCTCGTTCGGCCCGCCACCCGGTGTCGTGGAGTCGGCCATGCACCGCGGAGAGCACGGCGATCGGGTCGGCTTCCGCAGGCAGTCGTTGATCGACACGTTCGGTTCGGCTCCCGCGCCCCATCTCGTCGACTGGTTGCTCGCGATCTCGTTGCAGACTCCCAGCTGGGCCGCGAACGAGTGCATGACCACTCTGCTGCGGTCCGAGCAGGTCGACGCTCTCGACGGACTGGCCGTGCCGCTCACCCAGATCGCGGGGCTCAAGGACCCGTTCTCGCCGGTCGAGGGCGCGCGATGGGTGCACGAGCGTACCGAGGGCGTGCTGGTGGAGCTGGAGTGCGGCCACTACCCGATGTTCGAGTGCCCGGACGAGTTCGACGTCGTCCTGCAGAAGGCTGTGTCCGCCTGACTCCGTGCTGTGTCCACGCGATCGCACCGAGTGTTCGGCGCGTGTCCAGTCACACTGTTCAGACATGGGATACGCTTCCCGGGTGAGCGTGAACCCGGTGACGCGGCAGCGACCCAGAGCGCACAACGGTCGCTCCGCGTCGGAACAGGCCGTCTTCACGGCGACGGAAGGGCTGCTGGGCGAGCTCTCCCTGCAGGACATCACCGTCGCGAAGATCATCAAACGGGCCGGCGTGTCGCGGGCGAACTTCTACCACTACTTCGCGTCGAAGGCCGACGTGTTAGCGGCCCTGCTCGCACGGCTGCTGGACGAGACCTACGAGGTCGCGGAGTCGCCGTGGCAGGCTCAGCCGGGTAAGGATCGAGCCCGCTCGTTGGACGCGAGCCTTCGCGAGACCGTGGGCATGTGGGCCGAACGCGGCGCGGTCAGCTGCGCGGCGATCGAGAACATCTTCTCGGTCCCGCAGGTCACCGCCGCCTGGCTCGGCATGCGTGAGCGCTTCATCGGAGCCGTCTCGGAGCAGATCGAGCACGAGCGAGCCGGAGGGCGGGCCCCCTCGGGGCCGGCCGCCGAGACGCTCGCGGCCGTGCTGGTCTGCGGTGTCGAGCGCACCTTCCACGTCGGAGCACGCGGATTCGACCCGGCACTCGTCTCGGGTGGAGCGAGGTTCGAGGCATTCACCGAACTCACCTTCGCCGCGATCTACGGCGTGCTCCGATCGGTCGCGCCGCTCGACGTCGACGGCTCGGAGGTGAGCCCCACCGCAGCGCTGCCGCCGGTCCCGGGCGGGTCGACCGGGAACCGGGACGCCGCGAACCCCACGGCCGAGCAGATCCTGCAGCGCGTCGAGCGGTTGCTGGACGAGGTGTCGCTCGAGGATCTCAGTGTCGAGCGCATCATCGCCGACGGCACCGTCTCGCGAGCCACGTTCTACGCCTACTTCAGCAGCAAGGACGACGCCTTCGCCGCCTTGTTCCGGCGGGTGTCCCAGGCGCAGGCCGAAGTCTTCGTGGCCGCCGTGGAGAACCACCGCGCGGACCGTGGTGCCATCCGCACCGCGTTGAGGGACTGGGTCGGGAGCTGGACGAGTCCGGCGATGATGCGCAACGCCTTGCACGAGTGGCCCCGCCGCCCCGAGCTCCGCGAGCCCTACCTCGCCGGACAGGTCCGGTGCGCCGAAGCGCTGGCAGCGCAGATCGAGGCCGATCGCCGGGAGACGGGGGTGACGGGGCCGACGGTCGCGCCCTTGGCGGCGAGTCTGGTGTGGACGATCGAGCGCAGCATCGCGGGAAGCCTTGCGGGAGAGCCGCATCTCGAGGACCTCGATCAGGTCGCGGACGTGCTGGGTGAGCTGCTCGGCGCCGTCCTCGACGCCCCGTGGGTGTCGCGGACAGGCTGATTGACGCTCCGTCTGAACACACTGTATGGTCACGCCATGCAGTCGCTTCCTTCGCCGGTGTCGGCGGACTTCAGAGACGAAGACCTGCGCGACGCACTCGAGTCGGCGAACCTGCCCTCTCTGCTCGCGGCACTCGCGCACCTCACCGGGGAGGATCGGTGGGTCTCCCCGCCGTGGCAGCCGACTCCACCTCCTGACCTGGGTGATCACGACTCTGCGGGGTTCGATGACGAGACCCGTGCAGCTGTGCTCGCCGCGTCGTTCGACACCCTGCGTGCCTGGCGTGACGGCGAGCTCACCCCGGCGCCGACGCCGTCGCCCGAGCGTTTGGTCCGCCTGCTCTCCGCTACCGTGGGTGATCGACTGCCCGAAGACTACGGGCGACTGCTGGGAGAAGAGCTCGGCGCCTACCCGCGGGCGTCGGTCCCCTCGCGGCCGGATCCCGACCGTGAGGTGTCGGTGGTCATCGTCGGGGCCGGCGCTTCAGGTCTGTGTCTGGCCGTCCGGCTGGCGGAGGCGGGTATTCCCTACGTCGTGCTCGAGAAGGGCCACGACGTCGGCGGTACCTGGAACGACAACACCTACCCCGGCTGCGGGGTCGACACGCCCAGCCACCTTTACTCGCTGTCCTTCGCGCCGAACCCGCAGTGGTCGCGCTACTTCGCCCGCCGAGGCGAACTGGCCCGGTACTGGCGTGACCTGGCCGACGAGCACGGTGTCCGCTCGAAGATCAGGTTCGGGACCGAGGTCACGGGTGCGACCTGGGACGACGACGCGGCCGAGTGGGTCACCACGCTCTCGACCGGCGAGGAGATCCGCTCGACCGCGCTGGTCAGCGCGGTCGGCCTGTTGAACGTGCCCAGCATCCCCGCGATCGCCGGACTCGACTCCTTCGAGGGGCCCTGCCTGCACACCGCGCGCTGGGACGCCGACCTCGACCTGACCGGTCAGCGCGTCGCCGTCATCGGGACCGGCGCCAGCGCCATGCAACTGGTCCCTGCGGCGTCGAAGGTCGCGGCGGAGGTGCGCGTGTTCCAGCGTTCGCCGCAGTGGGCCATGCCGCACCCGCTGCAGCCTCGCGAGGTGCCCGAGGCCGTCCACTTCCTCAACCGGCACGTGCCCTGGTACCAGGGCTGGTACCGGCTCCGGCTCTTCTGGCGGATGGGTGACAAGCTGCACGGCCTGCTGCAGATCGATCCCGACTTCGCGCACCCGGACCGCGCGATCAACCGGGGTAACGACGGTCTGCGCAGGTTGCTGACGGGCTTCGTCCAGGCATCGTTGAAGGACCGCCCGGACCTGCTGGAGAAGAGCCTCCCGACCTATCCGCCCTACGGCAAGCGGCTGCTCGTCGACCACGGCTGGTACCGCACGCTGCTCAAGGACAACGTCGAGCTGGTGACCGACGGAATCAGTGAGGTCACACCGAAGGGCGTCCGTACGGCCGACGGCGTCGAGCACGAGGCGGACGTCGTCGTGCTCGCCACCGGCTTCAACGCCGTCAAGGTGTTGGAGACCCTCGACATCCGTGGGCGCGACGGTCGTGCCCTGCACGAGCTCTGGGGCTCTGACGACGGGCGCGCCCACCTGGGCATCTCGGTGCCCGGCTTCCCCAACTTCTTCTGCCTGTACGGGCCCAACACCAACACCGGGCACGGCGGCACCGTCATCGCGGGCACCGAGATCCAGGTCCAGCACGTGACGGCCCTGCTCTCCACCCTCGTCGACGAACGCCTGGCCTCCGTCGAGGTGCGGCAGGAGGCGTTCGACCGGTACGACGCGGAGCTCGGGGAGGCGCTCGACCGCACGATCTGGAACCACCGCGGGATGGACACCTACTACCGCAACAGCAAGGGCCGCATCGTCACCAACAGCCCGTGGCAGTACATCGAGTACTGGAGGAGGACCCATGAACCGGTGCTGGCGGACTTCCACCTGCGGGCCGTCGACGAGCGGGCGGAGGTGACCGCGTGACTGCCGTCGTGAACGGACACAGCGTGGTCGGTGCCACCGTCACCCGGCTGCGTGCCACCTTCGAGGCCGGTCGGACCCGCTCGCTGACCTGGCGCCGTGACCAACTCGAAGGCCTGCACAGGCTGCTGACCGAGCGGGAGAGCGACATCGCGGCGGCGCTCGAGGCCGACCTCGGGCGCAACGCCATGGGCACGTTCATGGGCGACATCGCCCCGGTCACCGCGGAGATCACCCACACCCTGGCCGAGCTGACGAGCTGGGCCGCTCCGCGGAAGGTACGGCTTCCCGCCGGCCAGCAGCCCGGGAAGGCGCGCGTCGTCCCGACCCCCAAGGGCGTCGTGCTCGTCATCGGGGCCTGGAACTTCCCGATCCTGCTCACGCTCCAGCCCGCGGTCAGCGCGCTCGCGGCGGGGAACACCGTCGTCCTCAAGCCGTCCGAGCTCGCGCCGGCGACGGCTGCACTCCTCGCGGACCTGCTGCCGCGCTACGTCGACCCTGCCGCCGTCGCGGTGGTCACCGGCGATGCGGCGGTCAGCACGTCGCTCCTCGCCGAGAGGTTCGATCACGTCTTCTTCACCGGTTCCGACCGCGTGGGGCGCATCGTGCTCGAAGCCTGCGCGAAGGACCTCACGCCCGCAACGCTGGAGCTCGGTGGCAAGAGCCCGGTCATCGTCGCGCGGGACGCCGACCTGGACGTGGCCGCCAGGCGGATCGCCTGGGCGAAGTCCGTGAACGCAGGCCAGGCCTGTATCGCGCCCGACTACGTCCTGGTCGAGGACGCCGTCCGTCCGGCCTTCGTCGAACGGCTGCTGCACCACATCGAGCTCGCCGGCCAGGCCGAGCCGACTCGCATCGTGTCCGAAGCGCACTTCGACCGGCTGGACGGGTTGCTGTCCGGGCACGGCGGCGAGGTCACCGGCGGGGCCCGTGAGCGGGCGACGCGCAGGTTCGCCCCGGCCGTCGTCACCGACCCGGACCCGGACTCCCCGCTGATGCAGGAGGAGATCTTCGGGCCGGTCCTGCCGGTCATCGCCGTGCCGGACCTGGCGTCCGCGGTCCGGTTCGTCGTGGCGCGGCCGCACCCGCTCGCGCTCTACCTGTTCACGAGCTCGGACGCGACCGTCGAACGGGTCCAAGACCTGACGAACTCCGGTTCCTTCTGCGTCAATCACCTGCTCTACCAGCTGCTGGTGCCGGATCTGCCGTTCGGTGGAGTCGGCGCGTCCGGTATCGGCAGCTATCACGGGCAACACGGTTTCGACACCTTCAGCCACCTCCGTGCCGTGCTGCAGAAGCCGACCGCGATCGACCCGTCGTTCGCCTACCCGCCCTACGGCCCCGGCGCACAGAAGCTGCTGCGTCGGGTCATGGGCTGACCGGGCGAGGCCGAGGATGGCCGTCACCGTCGACGCCCACCACAGGACCGCCGCCCCCGTACCGGAGGCGGCGGCGGGCACTCTGTGCGGCGCGTTCCAGCGCACGATCGCCGCTGACCCGATGGCACCCGCCCTTCGCGCTCACGGCCGTGGGCGCGGCCTCACCCGCGCGGAGTACGCGCGCGCGGTCGCCGAGCTCGCGGGCGGGCTCCACGGATTAGGGATAGGGCGCGGCGATCCGGTCGGCCTGATGCTCACCAACCGCCCGGAGTTCCACCTGGTCGATGCGGCCGCACTGCACCTGGGCGCGATTCCCTTCTCGCTCGACACGGATGCCCCGGTCACCGCGGTCGAAGCGGTGCTGCAGCACGCCGAGTGCGAGGTCGTGGTGTGCGAGCCGGCCTTCCTCGAGACGGTGAGCAGCGCCTGGACACCTTCGGTGCGCCACGTGGTCCTCGTCGGCGGTCCACCGACGGCGGGCACGGTCGGGCTGGACCAGTTGCGCCACCACAGGCAAGCCGGGTTCGACTTCCTCGGTGCGTGGCAGAGGGTGCATCCCGACGACGTCGCGACACTGGTCTACGAGGTCGGCCCGGCAGGCCGGGTAGGGGCGGTCGAGCTCACCCACGCGAACCTGATGTACGTACTGGATGCCTGCAGACAGTGGTTTCCGTTCCGCGAGCGGGGAACGTGTCTGTCGCACCTGCCCCACAGCCGACCTGCGGCACGAGTCTTCGGGCACTACCTGCAGATGGTCTCCGGATACGCGCTCACGACCGTCGGTGATCCCGAGCAGCTCGTCGCCGCGATCGCCCGGACCCGGCCGACCTGGCTGTTGGGCGCCTCGCAGACGTGGGACCGGCTCGCCTCAGACCTGCGGGATCGGCTGTCCGGGGTGGCGGAGGCCGTCGCGGCGGTCACCCGGAGACTCGCCTTGGCCGAGCGCGGCGAGTGGGTCGGCGCCGAGCTGGAACGCACCTGCGAGCGGGTCGACGTCCAGCACCTCGCGGCGGTCCGGGCGGAACTCGGGCTGGACCGCTGCGACCTGTTGCTCACCGAGACCGGCCCGGCACCCACGACCCACGACCTCCTGCACGCGCTCGGCCTCCCGCTGGCCGAGTTCTGGGGCGCACCCGAGACCTCGGGGCTGGCGGCGTTGCCGCCGCCCGGTGCCATCCGGGTCGGGAGCGTCGGCACCGCGCTCCCGGGGACCGAGGCCCGCATCGCCGCCGACGGCGAGCTCCTCGTGCGCGGCCCGCACGTGATGCGCGGGTATCGCGGAGATCCTGTGCGCACGAACGAGGCGGTCGGCCCGGAGGGCTGGCTGCACACCGGCCGTCCGGCGGGAACGGACGATGCCGGCTACCTCTGGCCCGCCAGAGGGCGAACGAACACGGTGCCGCATCCCCGCGTGCACCGCAGACACCCCTGACCCCTACCGAGGAGAGACGCACGTGCAGATCGAGAACGCGGTCGGACTGGTCACCGGCGGAGCATCCGGGCTCGGTGGCGGAACCGCGCGCATGCTGACCGAGCGCGGCGGCAGGGTCGGGATCCTCGACCTCCCGTCGTCGGCCGGGGAGGAGTTCGCGGACGCACTGGGCGAGAACGCGATCTTCGTTCCGTGCGACGTCTCCGACGAGGCCGGCGTCGAGAAGGCCGTCGCGACGGTCGCCGAGCACTTCGGCCGGATCGACGTCTGCGTGAACGCTGCCGGCATCAGCCCGGCGGCGAGGGTGCTGTCGCGCAAGGGCGACCTCCACCCACTCGACGTCTTCAAGAAGACCCTCGACATCAACCTCGCCGGTGCCTTCGACGTGCTGCGGCGAGCGGTGGCCGTGATGGCACGCAACGAGCCCGGCGAGCACGGCGAGCGCGGCCTGATCGTCAACGTGGCCTCGGCGGCCGCTCTCGAAGGCCAGGTCGGGCAGGCCGCCTACTCCGCATCGAAGGGCGGTCTGGTGTCGTTGACCCTGCCCCTCGCTCGGGACCTGGCGATCTGGGGAATCCGCGTCATGACCGTCTGCCCGGGGATCATGGACACCGGGATGCTGGCGGGCGCCGACGACAAGCGTCGCGAGGCGCTGCTGGACCTGCACGTCTTCCCGAAGCGGCTGGGCACGCCCGCCGACTTCGCCCAGCTCGTGCGGTCGTTCATGGAGAACGAGCTGATCAACGGCGAGGTCGTCCGCCTCGACGCGGCGACGAGGCTCTGACGATGTCCACCGACCCGCTGCTCGGAGCCTTCGCCACGCTGCCCGCCTGCACTCCGTGGACCCCGGCCGTCGCCCTCTACGAGCTCGGTCGCTCGCTCGCGGCCGACGGGCGCGCGGACCGAGCCGCGACGGCCTTCGCCGATGCGATCCGGGCCGAGCTCGGCACACCCGTCCCCCAGGTCCTCGAACCGGCCGTCGACGCCGCGACAGCCCTACTCCTGGCCGACACGTTGTTCCTCGAGGGTGGAGCCGTCGCCCCGCTCGTCGCGGCGCTGGCCACCGTCGCCGACGGCCCCTGGCCGGAGGCGACACGGATGACGTCGAACCTCGGCATGGCGCTGCTGCACGCCCACCGCCCGGGCGCAGCGGCGTGGCATCTCGGTGAAGCACGCCGCCACCGGGGCGACGGGCCCGCGACAGTGGGCGAGCGACTCGTTCGTGCCGCCGTCCGACGCTGCGCGGACATGCCGGTCCCCGAGATCGACGACCTGGCACACGACCTGCGTCGGGAGAACTGTCCGGCCGAGCTCGCGTGGGTGCTCATCACCCTCGCCGACAACCGCCTCGTCGAAGGCGATCTCACGCGGGCCCTGAACGCGGCGAACGAGGCCGTCGGCGCCGCCACCGCCGTGTCCGGCGGGCGGCGGGCGCCGTTGCTCGCGCTGGCCCGTCAACGCCTCAGCCTGGTGCTCGGTGCGCTCGGCAGGCACGGTGAGTCCGCGGTCGCCCAGGTCGAGGGGATCCTCGCTCTCCATGACGGAGCCGTCTGAGATGGCCGTGAGGTCCGAGCGACCCCACGACGGGGTCCTGCGGCTGGTGCTCGACGCTCCGGAGACGCTCAACTCGGTCGACGAGCCCATGCTCCGTGCCGCGGCCGACGCCGTCGAGCAGGCGGCCGACGACGCCGAGACCCGGGTCGTCGTGCTCACCGGGGCAGGCCGGGCCTTCTGCGCCGGCGCGAACATCGGCGGGGAACCCGACCCGGCTGGGTCGGGTGTCGACACGTCGGTGCTCGAGGCCGCGAACCGGCTCGTCTCGGCGATCACGTCCGCTCCCCAACCGGTGGTCTGCGGGCTCAACGGTCTCGCCGTCGGGGTCGGTGTCTCACTCGCGCTCGCCTGCGACCTGATCGTGGCCGACGAGTCGGCGTACTACCTGCTGGCGTTCACGAAGATCGGCCTGATGCCGGATGGCGGAGCGACCGCGCTCGTCGCAGCCTCGCTGGGGCGACACCGAGCCCTGCGGCTCGCGCTGCTGGCCGAGAGGTTGGACGTGCACGCGGCGGCCGAGGCCGGCCTCGTGTCGACGGTGGTCCCGACGGCGGACTTCGCCGCGGAGCTCGACCGGATCGCAGTGCGGTTGGCCGGGGCACCCACCGGTGCACTCGGGCACACGAAGTCCGCTGTCAACGCCGCGTCGATCGCCGGGTTCGCCGAGACGCTCGAACGCGAACGAGTCGGCCAGTCCCGGCTGCTCGCGAGCGCGGACTTCGCGGAGGGTGTAGCCGCCTTCCAGCAGAGGAGACCGCCGGTCTTCACCGGCGACTGAGCAGCGCGCGCAGCGTCGCGGTGAGGTAGGAGTCGCTGCGGTCGGAGCCGATCAGACCCGGTCCCATCCGGTTCATGACGTAGGTGAAGGTGAGGCGGCGGTCGAGGTCCATCAGACCGAAGGACCCGCCCCAGCCGCCCCAGAAACAGATCCGGCCCTCGGGCACCGCGGGCACGCTCGCGGGCAGCGGGAGGGCGTACCCGGTGCCCCAGCGCAGGGGCATCCCGAGGACGACGTCCACTCCGTTCGCCTGCTCCTCGAAGATCAGCTCGATGGTGGAGGGGGAGAGTAGGCGAGTGCCGCCGGACCAGCCGTCCAGTGTGATCGAGCGCAGGAGGCGACAGGCGCCACGGGCGTTCCCGTGACCGTTCAGTGCGCCCATCTCGGCGTCGCGCCAGGCCTCGGTGTTGGCGTCCTCGGCGGTCGACGCGGGCCCGGTCATCGACTTGTACGCGGGGCTGTCCTGGTCCATCGCCGAGACGTCGAACGGCAGGGGCGGCGGCGGAACGATGTCCGCGACGCGGCCGCGGTCGGTAGGGCGACAACCGATCTGGAAGTCCGCGCCGACCGGGGCGGCGAGCTCCTCCGCCACGAACTCGCGCAGCGACCGGCCCGAGATGCGCCGGACGATCTCGCCGAGCAGATGGCCCTGCGTGTTGCCGTGGTAGCCCGACGCCGTGCCCGGCTCCCACCAGGGTTCCTGGGCGGCGAGCAGGGCGACGGAACGTTCGCGGTCGTACATGTCCTCGGTCGCGAACGGCCGCTGCGCCCAGCCGCTCAGCCCGGAGGTATGACCCATGACCTGTGCGACGCGGATGTCCGCCTTGCCCGCCGCGGCGAACTCCGGCCAGTACTCGGCGACGGGGGCGTGCACGTCGAGCAACCCGCGGTCCGCCAGCACCAGGACCGCCAGGTTCGAGACGGTCTTGGTCAGCGACCAGACGTTGGTGATCGTGTCCTCGGTCCATGAGACGGTGCGCGCCTCGTCCCGGTACCCGCCCCACAGGTCGACCACGGTCTCCCCGTCGACGTCCACCGTGAGGGAGGCCCCGAGCTCGGCTCCCGAGGCGACCGCCCGCTCGAACACCTCACGCACCTCGTGGAAGTCTGCGGCGCTGTCGCCGCTGACGAGGGCTTCGGTTCCGGATGTCGTCATCGACAGCTCCTTCTCGAGGGGAATCACGTCATGAGCCCGGCGTCCGGGCCGCCGCCGTCGATCTCCACGCGTTGGCCGGTGAGGTACTCCGCCTCGGCGGAGGCGAGGAAGGCGACGACGCCGGCGACGTCCGCGGGCCGGGCCACACGGCCGAAGGGGAAGCGGGCGTCGACCTCGGCGATGCTGCCGCCTCCCGTGGCCGCGACCAGCCGCTCGCCCATGTCGGTGGCCACCAGCCCGGGGGCGACGATGTTGACCCGGATCCCGTGCGCGCGCTCCTCCTTGGCCAGCGTGCGCGCCGCGGCCTCGATCGCGACCTTCGCCATCGTGTAGGGGGCGCTGTTCACCGGGAACTGCGTGCTCAGCACGCTCGACACGATCACGACGTCCGCCCGGCCCGCCGCACGCAGGTCGGGCAGCAGCCGGTGGACGAGGTCGAGCGGGCCGAGGGCGTGGACGCGGAACAGTCGCAGGTACTCGTCCTGGTCGGTGTGGGCGATAGTGCTGCCGCGGCTCGCGGTCCCCGCGTTGCTGACCACCAGGTCGACGGGCCCGAGGTCGGCGTGCACGGCGTCCACCATCGCCGCGACGGACTCGGGATCGTCGATCGACGCGCTGTAGGCGACGGCGGTGCCCCCCGCGGCCTCGATGTCCGCCACCGTCTGTTTCGCGGCGTCGGCGTCTCGGCGGTAGTTCACGGCGACGGCGGCACCGCCCGCGGCGAGCCGCAGCGCGATCCCGCGCCCGACGCCGCGGGACCCGCCGGTGACGAGGGCGGTCCGACCCTGGAGCGTCATGGGCTCAGGCCTTCAGGGAGCCGGTGGTCACGAGCTCCTCCTCGGCGGTGAACTCCGCCTCGACGAGGGCCCGGACGGCTGCGGCCCCTACCCCGTCGCCGTCGCCGTCGCCGTCGCCGTCGTACAGACCGTCGACGAGAGCACCGACCGCCTCGCGGGCCAGCCGCAGGCGTTCCTCCGGGGTCTCGCCGCGGACCTGCGCGCCCGCCGCCGCCTCGGACCGCTCGGCCGTGGCCGCGACCAGCCCCGTGTCCCACGTGACACGGGGCACGAGGTTGCCCATCAGCTCGGCGATGGCCTTGACCTGCATCCGGGCGTAGTCGTCCGTCACCTGGGGGAGGACCTCCTCCCGCAGGGCGCGCGCGACACCCGCGAGGACCGCGGGCAGGGACATGCTGTGCAGGGTCACGTCAGTCTCCCCATTCGCCGTCGCGCAGGGTCTCCAGGAGCCAGCGCAGCGCGTGGTGCATCTGGTAGGCCATGTTCAGGTAGCGCACGTCCGCCGTGGTGCCGCGCTCGAAGGACTTCGAGGCCTTGATCGAGCCGATGATCCCCTTGGTCAGCTCCATGCAGGTCCAGTAGCGCAGCGCCCGCTCCTCGGGCCGCCACCCGGTGAGGTCCGCGTAGGCCGCCAGGTAGCGCTCCATCTCGATCACCTGGCCTGCCAACGGCGAGCGGCCCCGGAAGGTCGGGATGTCGAACTTGGCGAGGTCGGCGGCCGGGTCGGTGAAGCGCGCGGTCTCCCAGTCGAGCACCGCGGCGACCGAGCCGTCTCCGTCGACGATCACATTGCCGATCCGGAGGTCGTTGTGCACCAGCGCGAGCCGCCCGGACACGTGATCGGCACGCGCCTCGAGCCAGGCCAGCGCCAGGTCGATCAACGGGATCCGGACGGTGCGGTTCTCCTCGTACACCCGCCGCCAGCGGGCGGCCTCCTCGGCGCCGGTCGCCGCGGCGTCCGTCGGGATCTCCAAGGGCGGCAGCCGCATCGCCCGGATGTCTGCGGTGTGCAGCCGGGCCATGATCGACGCGATCTCGGTGCCCAGGGCCCGACGGCGGTCGAGGTCCGGGATCCGCTTCCGGACGTCCCACGGCATCGGCACCGAGCCGGGTACCCGTTCCATCACGTAGAAGTCCCGGGCCCCGGTCCGCGAGCCGTACACGGCGGGCACCGGGATCCCGATCGCCGCCGCCGTCTCCAGCAGCGCGACCTCCAGCCCGACGTCGTAGCTGCCGAGGATGCCGTCCGCGGGCTCCCGCTTCACCGCGAGCCGCACGGTCCCGGACGCGGTCTCGACCGCGACCAGATAGGTCTCCCACGACCAGCCCTCGCCGCGCCGGTCCATCTCGGTGATCCGCGCCCCGGGCCCGAAACGCTCCCGGACGAACCCGGCCAGCTCCGCGCCGAAGCCGGACTCCTGCTCGACCAGCACCGCCGTCACGCGTCCACCGCCTTCCAGTACCGCTCGCGCAGCTGCTGCTTGTAGAGCTTGCCGGTGGGCAGCCGCGGGAGGGACTCCACGAAGTCGACACTGCGCGGACACTTGAACCGGGCCAGGTTCGCCCGGCAGTAGGCGATCAGCTCCTGCTCCCGCTCGGGGCCTCCGGAGACTCCGGGCGCGAGCTGCACGACGGCCTTGACCGCCTCGCCCATGTCCTCGTCCGGCACGCCGATCACCGCGGCGTCGAGCACCGACGGGTGCCCGATCACGAGGTTCTCGACCTCCTGCGGGTAGATGTTCACCCCGCCGGAGATGATGACGAAAGCGTGCCGGTCGGTGAGGAAGAGGTAGCCCTCCTCGTCGAGGTAGCCGATGTCGCCGACCATCGTCATCGTGCCGCTCGCGTCGCGCGCCGCGGCGGTCTTCTCCGGGTCGTTGAGGTAGGTGAAGTTGGCGTTGCCGCCCTTGAACCAGATCGTGCCCGGCACCCCCGGCGGGCACTCGTGCCCCTCCTCGTCCCGGATGACCGGCTCGCCGAGGATCGGACGCCCGACGGTGCCGGGCCGCTCCAGCCACTCCTGTGGCGTGACCCCGCAGATCCCGTTGGCCTCGGTGGCGCCGTAGTACTCGTAGATCACCGGGCCCCACCAGTCCAGCATCTGTTGCTTGATCGGGACGGGGCACGGTGCGGCGCCGTGCACCGCCGCCTCCAGCGAGGTCGTGTCCGCGGCCGCCCGGACCTCCGCGGGCAGCTTGAGCAGCCGGGAGAACATCGTGGGCACGACCATCGTGTGGGTCACGCCGTGCTCGGCGACGAGCCGCAGGAAGGTCTCGGGATCGAACCGCTCCATGATCACCGAGGTGGCGCCGAGCCGGAGCGCGATGGCCACACTGGACTGTGGGCCGGAGTGGTAGAGCGGGGCGGGGGACAGGAACGTCATGCCCTCGCGCAGGTGGAAGACGATCCTGCCGAACTCCTCGATCTCCAGCATCTCGTCCGGCCTCGCGTCGGGCAGGCCGCGCACGATCGCCTTCGGCCGCCCGGTGGTGCCGGAGGAGTAGAACATCGGGGTGCCGAGCCGCTCGTCCGGCCGCGGTTCGGTGCCGTACGGGCCCAGGGCGGCGGCGTAGGGCTCGAAGCCGTCCGTGGGCTCCGTGGCGTCCACCATGATCCAGCGCTCGACGCCGGGGCACAGGGCGGGCAGCTCCCGCGCGGTCTCGCGTCTGGCGGCCGTGCTGATCACGAGCTTCGCGCCGGAGTCGTTGACGATGTACGCCGCCTCGGCGGCGGACAGGTAGGAGTTGATCGGGGTGTAGTAGAGCCCCGACCGCTCCGCCGCCGCCATGGCGATCAGCAGCTCGACGTGGTTCTCCATCAGGTAGGCCACGTGGTCGGTGCGCTGCAGGCCCTGCGCGCGGAACAGCTGCGCGAGCCGGTTGGCGCGGGCCTCGAACTCGGCGAAGGTCACGACCTCGCCGCTGCCCGCCAGGATCAGCGCGGGCTGCTCCGGGTGCCTCCGGGCGTGTTCGCCGGGGTACATTCCGCCTCCTGCGGGTCAGATCCGGATGGGGCGCAGGAACTCGGCGACGGCCCAACCGCCGTCGGGCCCCACGAAGTCGACGGTCATCTGAGCCATCCGCACGGCCCGGTCCTCGGTGGCCTGGGTGACCGGGGTGAGGTGGCGGATCGTGCCGTCGAGCGGGATGAGCGGCAACCCCTCCGCCTGGACGACGGCGCGGTAGCGGCCGGACCAGGTCGCCTCGCCCGCGTAGTCGGTGTACACCGTGAAGTCGGTGATCGGGTGCAGGTTCCCGGCGAAGTGGACCATCCCGCCGATCGACCGGGCGCCGGAGTCCTCGAGCTCGGCGTACGCCGTGATCGACGTCCCGTCGGCCAGGTAGGCGCACAGCCACTCCCCGGTGAACGACGACCACTCCCGCGGGCCCCACGAGTGGTCCCGCATCGACCGGGCGCCGGTCAGCCGCCAGGACCGCGGCCCGACGGTGATCTCCCCGGTCACGGTGCCGAACTGCTCGTAGTGGTCCGCCGCGATCACCGAGCTGCCCGGGGTGCAGTCCCCGTCCTCCGCCGTGTCGAACAGCGGCGAGGTCGCCTCCCAGGTCAACGCGATCACGCAGTCCTCGGCGGGGCTGTTCTTCAGCACCCGCTTCGGCTTGTCCGCCATGAGTGCCGGGGTGGCGATCCGGGCGACGCTGCGCTCGTAGCGGATCTCCAGCGTGCGGGTGGGGTCCTTGACCGCGAACTCCAGGCCCTGGCTGGCGAAGTCCGCGTTCGACGTGCTCTGCTCCCGTCCGGCCCGGAAGGCGATGGCGCCACCGGGCAGGGTCAGCTGCACGGACGCCTCGCGGTAGCCCAGCCCGGGCCGGTTGCCCACCCGTAGCAGGCCGCCGACCTGCGTGACCGGGTCGAGGAAGTTGACGTACACGCTCTCGTTGTAGTTCCGGACCCCACCGTGGTCGTGGGTGCGCTCGGCGTCCGCGCCGTACTTGCAGGCGGTGAACGGGGCACTCATCGGGCCTCCTCCGTGCCGGTGGTCGTGAACGACGGCGCCCGCCGTTCGAGGAAGGACACCACACCCTCCTTGGCGTCGGGCGAGTCGAGCAGACCCGAGTAGACCGCGGACTCCGCCCGGGCCGACTCGGCGGGTGTCGCCGCGCCCCAGGACGCCGCCAGCAGGCGACGCACGGCGGCCACCGACGCGGGCGAGGTCGTCCCGGTGAACTGCCGGGCGTACTCCAGCGCGGCGGGCAGCACCTCGGCCGCGGGCAGCAGCCGCGAGACGAAGCCCGACTCCAGGGCCTCGGCGGCCTCGAAGACCCGGCCGGAGACCAGCCAGTCGGTGGCCCGGCCCAGCCCGACGAGCCGGGGGAGGAACCACGTCGACGCCCCCTCGGCGACGACCCCGCGACGGGTGAACACGAAGCCGAAGCGTGCCGTGTCGGCGGCGATGCGCAGGTCCATCGCGGCGACGATGGTCGCCCCGCCGCCCACGGCGTCCCCGTTCACGGCACCGATGACCGGGATGCGCATGGCGGCGATCCGCTCGGTGATCCGGCCCGCGGGCTCGCGGTAGCCCGACGGCGTGTGACCGCGGGTGTCCGCCTCCATCGCTAGCCGGAGCGTGTCGGGCCCGTTCAGCTCGGCACCCACGCAGAACGCGGGGCCGGCCCCGGTGACGACGACGGCGCGCACGGCCGGGTCCGCGTCCGCGCGGGCCAGCCCGTCCTCGATGCCGTGCATGAAGGGGACGGTCATGGCGTTGCGGCGGTCCGGGCGGTTCAGCGTCAGGACCGCCACCCCGGCGTCGACCTCGTAGCGGACGGGTTGCTCGGACACGGGTTCAGAGCCCGCCGCTGCAGATGAGGGTCTGACCGGTGACGTAGCTCGACTCGGGGGTGCACAGGAGGTAGACCGCGCCCGCGGCCTCGGTCGGAGTGCCCGCACGGCCGAGCGGGATCATCTGTTCCGCCGCGGCCAACACGGACGGGTTGATCCCCACGGTGATCTCGTTGCCCGCCACGTCGATCGTCGAGCCCCCGTCGGCCGCGACCGTGAGCCGGGTGGAGATCACGCCGAAGGCGACCGCGTTGACGGTGACGTTGTAGCGGCCCCACTCCTTCGCCAGCGTCTTGGTCAGCCCGACGATGCCGGACTTGGCCGCGGCGTAGTTGACCTGCCCGGCATTGCCGTCCAGTCCCGCGATCGACGAGATGTTCACGACCTTGCGGCAGGGGATCTCGACGCCCGCGGCCCGCTCCTTCTTCACCGCCGCGCTGATCACCGGCTGGGCGGCGCGCAGGATCCGGAACGGCGCGGTGAGGTGCACGTCCAGGATCGCCGACCACTGCTCGTCGGACATCTTCTGGATGACGGTGTCCCAGGTGTAGCCGGCGTTGTTCACCACGATGTCCACGCCGCCGAAGGCGTCCACCGCGGTCTGGACGAACCGCTCGCCGAAGTCCGGCTCGGTGACCGATCCCGCGCAGGCCACCGCGGCACCGCCCGCGGCCTCGATGGCCGCGACCGTCTCCTTGGCCGGACCCTCGTCCAGGTCGTTCACCACGACGCGGGCGCCCTCCGCCGCGAGCTTCTCCGCCACGGCGCGGCCGATCCCGCGGCCGGATCCGGAGATCAGCGCGACCTTGTCCTCGAGCTTGCTCATCGCGGGGGCTCCTCCTGGTGCCTCGACGGACCGATGAGTGAAAGCTAGTTGCGCACAGTCGGCCGGTCAAGATGGTCTCTAGCTGGATCTTCTCGTGTAGGGTTAGTCAACATTCTGCTCCGAACGGCGAATCGCACAGTGAGACGAGGTGGTGCTCGATGGAGCGCACGGTCGTGATCAGCGGGGTCGGGATGATCCCGTTCGGCAAGCCCGGGAAGAGCCCGAGCTACCAGGAGATGGGCGCATCGGCCGCCCGGGCCGCGCTCGCGGACGCAGGCGTCGCGTACGAGCAGGTCGCCCAGGCCTACGTCGGCTACGTCTACGGCGACTCCACCTCCGGCCAGTCGGCGCTCTACGAGCTGGGGCTGTCCGGGATCCCGATGGTGAACGTGAACAACAACTGCTCCACCGGGTCCTCGGCCCTGTGGCTGGCCCGACAGGCCGTGGAGTCCGGCGCGGCGGAGTGCGTGCTCGCGCTCGGCTTCGAGCAGATGCGGCCGGGGGCGCTCGTCGCGGTGTGGGACGACCGGCCGAGCTCCACCGGCCGGTTCGAGGAGGTCGCGGCGGGCAGGCCCGGCGCCGACCCGAAGGCGCCCATGGCCGCGCAGCTGTTCGGCGGTGCCGGGCTCGCGCACATGGAGCGGTTCGGTACGAAGCCGGAGACCCTGGGACGGATCTCGGTCAAGGCGCGCCGGCACGCCGCGCACAACCCGTACGCCGTGTTCCGTGCGCCCGTGACGCTCGAGGAGGTCATGGGCTCGCCCGCCGTCTGGGGCCCGCTGACCCGGCTGCAGTGCTGCCCACCCACGTGCGGTGCGGCGGCGGCGGTGGTGTGCAGCGCGGAGTTCGCCCGACGCCACGGGCTGGACGCGAGCGTGCGGCTGCGGGCCCAGTCCCTGGTCACCGACGTGCCCGGGGCGTTCGACGGGACGGACATGCGCAAGGTCGTGGGCTACGACATGACCGCGAAGGCGGCGGCCCAGGTCTACGAGGCCGCGGGCGTGGGCCCGGAGGACATCCCCGTCGTCGAGCTGCACGACTGCTTCACCGCGAACGAGCTGATCACCTACGAGGGCCTCGGCCTCACCCCAGAGGGCACGGCGGAGAAGTTCGTGCTCGACGGGGACAACACCTACGGCGGCCGCGTCGTCACCAACCCCTCGGGCGGGCTGCTGTCCAAGGGGCACCCGCTGGGCGCCACCGGGCTCGCGCAGTGCGCCGAGCTGGTCTGGCAGCTGCGGGGCCAGGCGGGCGGTCGCCAGGTCGAGGGGGCCAGGCTGGGCCTGCAGCACAACCTGGGCCTCGGCGGGGCGTGCGTGGTCTCGCTCTACGAGAAGGTGGCCTGATGCCCGCCCCCGCGAGCGCCGTCGTCGCGGCGGTGGTCGGGCGGCGTCAGGAGCCGGTGACCGTCGACGTCGAGCGCGGCAGGCTGCGGATGTTCGCGCAGGCGATCGGCGAGACCGACCCCGTCTACTCCGACGTCGCCGCCGCCCGCGCGGCGGGCCACCCCGACCTGCCCGCTCCGCCGACCATCCTGTTCGGACTGGACCTGGAGCGGGCGGACACGCTCGGCTTCCTGGCGGGGCACGGCATCGACCTCGGCGCCGTCCTGCACGGCGAGCAGGCCTTCACCTACCACGTCCCGGTGTACGCGGGGGACACGCTGACCTTCGCCTCGGAGTTCACCGAGGCGTACTCCAAGGCGGGCGGAAAGCTGGACTTCCTGGTCCGGCGCACCCGCGTGACCCGTGGCGGCGAGCTCGTCGCCGAGCTGGACAACACCGCCGTCATCCGGAACGGGGCCGCCGCATGACCACCGTGCTCGAGCAGGTCGCCGTCGGCACCGAGCTGTCCCCGCTCGCCCTCCCGCCGATCAGCCGGACCACGCTCGCGTTGTTCGCGGGCGCCTCCGGCGACCACAACGCGATCCACATCGACACCGACGCCGCGCACGACGCCGGCCTCGACGACGTCTTCGCCCACGGCATGCTGTCCATGGCCTACCTCGGGCGGCTGCTCACCTCCTGGGTGCCGCAGGCCCGCCTGCGGCACTGGTCGGCCCGGTTCACCGCGATCACCCCGGTGCACGGCGAGCCGACCTGCACGGGCACGGTCACCGCCGTCGAGGCGGCGGGTGACGGCAGGCTGGCCACGGTGGACCTGAAGGTCACCCTCGCCGACGGCACCGTCACTCTCTCCGGCACGGCCACGGTGGTGCTGCCGTGACCCTCGCGGGCCGGGTCGCCCTGGTCACCGGGGCCGGACGCGGGATCGGCCGCGCCGCCGCCGAGAAGCTCGCCGCCGAGGGGGCCCTCCTGGTGGTCAACGACCTCGACGAGGGCCCGGCGAAGGAGACGGTCGAGGCGATCGAGGCTGCGGGCGGCACGGCGGTCGTGTGCGCGGGTTCGGTCACCGAGGCGGACCTCCCGGAGCGGTTGGTGGCCACCGCCGTGGACACCTACGGCGGGATCGACGTCGTGGTCAACAACGCGGGCATCGTCCGGAACTCCTACCTCGCCCGGATGTCCGACGAGCACTGGTCCACGGTCCTCGACGTGCACCTGACCGCCCCTTTCCGCATCCTGCGGGCCGCGCAGCCGGTCCTGTCGGCCGCGGCGAGGGCGGAGGAGGCCGCGGGCCGACCCCGGCACCGCAAGGTGGTCAACGTGTCGTCGATCGTCGGCACCGCGGGCAGCCCGAGCCAGGCCAACTACGCGTCGGCCAAGGCCGGGCTGCTCGGCCTCACCCGCACCCTGGCCAAGGAGTGGGGCCGCTACCGGGTGAATGTCAACGCGGTGGCCTTCGGGATCGTCGACACCCGGATGACCCGGGAGGGCGGGGCGGAGGCGCAGGAGGCATTGCGCCGCGGCGCGGCAGCGGCCCCGCTGGCGCGGGCGGGCACACCGGAGGAGGCCGCAGGCGCGGTCTGGATGCTGTGTGCGCCCGAGTCGGACTACGTCACCGGCCAGGTCCTGCTGTGCGGCGGCGGGCTGACGTCCGTCGGCTGAGGCGCCGCGGCGCCGGTAGCGTGAGTGATCCCGCCGCGGCGGGAGGGGGAGGTCGACGCGTGGCACAGCAGGTCCGGTCACAACGCGCCACGCTGCGCAGGACACAGCTCCTGGCCGCCTCCGCACGGCTGTTCCAGGAGTTCGGCTACCACAACGTGAGCATGGACGACGTCGCCACCGCCGTCGGGATCACCGGGCCCGCGCTCTACCGGCACTTCCGGAACAAGCACGACGTGCTGGCCCAGGCCCTGCTGGACCAGCTCGCGGCCGTCGAGGTGGCCGTGCGCGCGGCGGCCGACGCGCCGCCGGACGAGCGCTGGGAGCGGTTCGGGCAGGAGCTGTGCACGGTCGTCATGAACCGCGAGGAGGCACTGCTCTGGAAACGGGAGCGGCGCCACCTGACGGGGGACGAGCAGCTCGAGTTCCGCGCGCGGCTGCGCGAGGCGCTGGCCCTCACCGTCCGGGTCGTGCGGGCGGTGCGGCCCGAGCTCGCGGACCAGGAGGCCGACATGGTCGGCTGGGGCGTGCTGAGCGTGTACTCGAACACCCGCGACTACCGGCACGCCCTGGACCGCGCCGCGATGCCCGCGCTCCTGGAGCGGATGGCGAGCGCGATCGTGGCCTGTGACGTGGCCGCCGTCCCCGTGCCCGCGGGGGACCGGCGCACGCCCGAGGAGCGCGTCCCCGCAGGGCGGCGGGAACGGATCCTGCACGCCGCGGCGGTGCTGTTCGACCGGCACGGCTACTACGCGGTGTCCATCGAGGACATCGCCGCCGCCGCGGACGCGGCCATCGCGACCGTGTACCAGCACTTCACCGGCAAGACCGAGCTGCTGCAGGCCGTGCTGGTGCGGGGGGCCGAGGGTGCGCCGTACGTCGCCGCCCACCGCCTCGCGTACACCCGCACGCCCGCCGAGGCGGTCGACACGCTCGTCGGGACGTTCGTCGAGTTGGCCCTGGGCCCCCACCGCAGGCTGCTCGGCATCCTCGCCGCGGACGTCCTCTATCTCCCCGCGGAGGGCCAGCGGGCGATCCGCAAGACCGAGCGGGAGTTCGTCGAGGAGTGGGTCGCGGCGCTCTGCGCGCTGCGTCCGGAGCTGTCCGCGGCCGAGGCCCGGGGCCTGGCGCAGTCGGCGATGGGACTCGTCACCGACCTCGCCCAGACCCCGGGCCTGCGGGCCCGTCCGGGGATCGCGGCCGAGCTACGCCTGCTGGCCACCGCCGTCGTGCGCAGCTAGCCCGACAGGCACCCGCGACTCGTCCCGGCCCCGCCGCCACGCGAACCCGACGGCGGCGAGCACCACCGCGCACGCGGCCAGGATCCCTGCGACGATCGGCGGAGTGGCGAGCAGCCTGCCCTCGTTCGCGGCCAGGACCCACCCGAAGGCGAACGGACCGACGAAGCCACCGGTGATCCCGACCGCGTTGACCAGGGCGATCGTGCCCGCCGCGGTCTGGGCTCGGCCGAGCCGGGGGGTGACGACCGCCCAGAACACCCCGGTGTAGGCGGTGGTCGGGATCGCGATCGCGGCGGCACCCGCGACGAGCAGCAGAAGCTGCGACTCACCCGGCACCATCAGCAGCACGCCCAGGGCGCCGATCAGGCACATCACGACCAGGATCGTGAGATGCCGACGGGTCCGCTCCGCGAGCGGCCCCACGATCAGGCAGGCCACCACCGCGATCAGCGGCGGCACCGACACCAGCAGGCTGATGGTGGTCGTGTCGAGGCCTGCGAAGCCCTTGAGCAGGGTGGGCAGGAAGAAGGTCAGGGCGTAGCCGGTGGTGAGCAGGAGGAACAGCACCACGGTCATCGCCAGCAGGCTCGGCTGTCGGACCAGGACCCGGAAGGCGGCGAGCTGGGTGCGCAGGGAGTGGTCGCCCGGCTCCGCCGCCGCGCCCGCGGACTCGACGACCTGCCGTTCCGCCGGGCTCAGCCAGCGGGCCTCGGCCGGGGAACCCGGGAGGAACCGCAGCACCGCGACCCCGACCACGAGCGTGGCCACGCCGCTGACCAGGAACAACCATCGCCATCCCGGCAGCGGCCCGGTCCAGCTCAGGATCCAGCCGGAGAGCGGGTTGCCGAGCAGCAGCGCGAGCAGGGCCCCGATCGAGAACTGCGAGATCACCCGGGCCCGCATCTCGGCGGGAAACCACGTCGACAGGTACACGATCATGCCCGGCATCAGCCCGGCCTCGGCGACGCCGAGCAGCACGCGCACGGTGTAGAAGCTCCCCGGACCCTGGACCGCCGCCGTGGCGACGGTGACCAGGCCCCAGGTGAGCATGATCCGGGCGAGCCACACCCGGGGCCCGACCTTGGCCAGCAGCAGGTTGCTGGGCACCTCGAGCAGGGCGTAGGCGAGGAAGAAGATCCCGGCGCCCAGCCCGAACGCCGCGGTGCTCAGCCCGATGTCCGCGTTCATCTGCAACGCGGCCAGGCTGACGTTCGTCCGGTCCCAGATGGACAGGAACAGCATCAGCATGCAGAACGGCACGAGACGCCGCCGTGCCTTCGCGAACACGGCGGCGTGGGACGGTGCGGTCATCGTGCGGTGGAGACCCGCAGACCGCGCCGCTCGAGCTCGGGGAGCACCTCGGCGGCGAAGAGCCGCATGCTGGACTCGATCTTGTCGTGCGGGAGGCCGCCGTAGGAGAAGCCGAAGTTCTGGTCGTAGTCGCCGAAGGCGTCGACCCGCTCCTGGATGCGGTCCACGATCTGCTGCGGGGTGCCGGTGATCTGCGCGGCCACGTACCCGTCGGCGGCGGCCTGCTTGCCCGCCGCCTGCATGGCGTCGGCCATCGCGGCGTAGGAGGTGTAGCCCTTGAGGTTGTCGAAGTGGCCCGCCTTGTCGAACGAGTAGTGCCGCATGGTCAGCATGAAGTGCCGGGTGATGTAGTCCCGGGAGACCTCGGCCGCCTCGGCCTCGTCCGCGGCGCAGTAGATGTGGTCGGTCATCACCGGCGGCGGAGCCTGCCTGCTGTGCTTCTCCTCGAACCGGGCCCGGTACTCGCCGATGGTGCGGGCGTGCTCCTCCGTGGGGAACTGCGCGAAGGAGGCGATGGCCAGTCCCGCGTCGGCGGCGGCGGTGCGGGAGTCCTCGGACATCGCGATGCTCACCACCGAGTCAGACAGGTCGCGCTGCGGCCGCGGCCGCAGGTCCGCCTCCGGCTGGCGGTAGATCGGCCCGTCGGCGCGGACGGTGCCCGCCCGCAGCGCGTCGAGCACGATGGCCAGCGACTGGTCGAAGCGCTCCCGAGCCTCGCCCATCTCGATCCCGAACGTGTCGTACTCGATCTTCGACAAGCCGCGTCCGACGCCGAGCTGGGCGCGACCGCCGGACAGTGTGTCCAGCAGGGTGATCTTCTCCGCGACGCGAAGCGGGTCGTTCCACGGCAGGATCACCCCGCCGGTGGTCAGCGTGACCCGCTCGGTCTTCGCGGCCAGGTGCGCCAGGACCATCAGGTTGTCCGGACACATCGAGTACTCGCCGTCGAAGTGGTGCTCCACGCACCAGATCCCATCGAAGCCGAGCGGCTCGGCGAGCTCGGCCAGCCGCAGCTCTGCGTCGTAGAACTCCTGGTCGGAGAGCTGCCCGGAGGAGTTCGAGAAGAACATCTGGTAGGTGACCTTCACCGGTCGTCGTCCTTTCGGTCGGTCAGCGGGGGGAGGGGAGGAACCGGGCGATCTCGTCGATCGCCTCGCGGCCCTCGGGGAGGAAGGAGGAGAACAGCGGCCAGACGTGGCACATGTCCGGGTAGGTGGACAGGGTCGCCGTGCCGCCCGCCTCGGTGGCCCCGGAGACCAGCCTGCGGGCGTCGTCGACGAGGACCTCGGTGGTCGACGCGAGGACCAGCAGCGGCGGGAGGCCGCCGAGCTTGGCGTGGATCGGCGAGGCGAGCGGGTCGTTCGGGTCGTGGCCCTGCAGGTAGCCCGCCGCGAGGTTGCCGATCGAGCCGCGGGAGACGGCGACGTCGGTGTCCGCGTTGGTGTCGATGCTGTCGCCGGTGGCCGCGAAGTCCGCCAGCGGGGACACCACGGCCACGGCGGCGGGGAGTGCCGCGCCGCGGTCTCGCAGAACGGTGAGCGCGGAGACGGCCAACCCGCCGCCCGCCGAGTCGCCACCCACGGCCACGTTCTCGGCGCCGTAGGTCGCGACCGCCCATTCGACGGTCGCGGTGCCGTCGTCGACGGCGGCCGGGAACTTGTGCTCCGGTGCCAGCCGGTAGTCCGGCAGCAGGACGGTTCGCCCGGTCGCGCGGGAGAGCGCGTACCCGAGCTCGCTGAACCCCTCCGGGCTGCCGAGCACGTACCCGCCGCCGTGGAACCACACCAGGACGGAGCCGGCGGCGGCACCGGGCGCGGCGACCGTGCGGATGCGGACGCCGGCGGCGTCCACGTCGCCGACCACGGCGTCCGCGGGCAGCGGGAACTGCAGGAGCATCGCGTCGTACTGGGCGCGCAGCTCGTCGAGGCCTGCGTCCTCCTTCGACGGGAACCCGTCCAGGTAGACGCGTTCGGCGCGGGCGAGGGCTTCGGATCGGGCCATCTGACCTCCATGTCGAGTGAGCCGGCGAGGCGCGCACGGCGCGCCCACATCCCCGAGCTGTGGCGACGCTAACAGAATCGCTCTTCACGCACCAGGCTCTGACGTGCGGATACATCTGTGTTGACGACGATCACCGCTGTAACTACTGTTCACGGCGTGATGCGGCGGAGCCTCTACGACACCGAGCACGAGGACTTCCGGGCGGCGTTTCGGGCCTTCGTGCGGGCCGAGATCACCCCGCACCTCGCGGAGTGGGAGGCGGCGGGCATCGTGCCGCGCGAGCTCTTCGCGGCGGCGGGCGAGGCGGGCTTCGTCGGCATGGCCGTCCCCGCGGAGTACGGCGGCGGCGGAGTCCCGGACTTCCGGTTCAGCGCCGTCGTCGCCGAGGAGATCGGCGCGGGCGGGATCAGCGGGGCCGGGCTCGGCCTGGCCACGCACAACGACATCTGCCTGCCCTACGTGCTCGCGCTGGCCACGGCGGAACAGCGCGAGCGGTGGTTGCCGGGCCTCGCGTCCGGCGAGCTCGTCGCCGCCATCGCGATGACCGAGCCGGGCACGGGCTCCGACCTCACGGGGATCCGGACGTCCGCGCGCCGCGAGGGCGGGGCCTACGTCGTCGACGGGGCGAAGACCTTCATCACCAACGGGATCAACGCGGACCTGGTGATCACGGTGGTCCGCACCGACCGGTCGTCGCGCCACGGCGGGCTGAGTCTGCTGGTCCTGGAACGGGGGATGCCCGGTTTCACTCGCGGTCGCAACCTGGACAAGCTGGGCCAACACGCGCAGGACACCGCCGAGCTCGCGTTCGACGGCGTCCGGGTCCCCGAGGTGAACCTGCTCGGCGAGGAGGGTGGCGCCTTCGTCCAGCTCGTGGCGAACCTGCCCCAGGAACGGCTGTCCATCGCGGTGCTCGCGGTCGCCGCGGCGCGCGCGGCGCTGGACCAGACGCTCGGGTACGTGAAGCAGCGCAAGGCCTTCGGGCGCCCCATCGGCAGCTTCCAGAACTCCAGGTTCGTGCTCGCCGAGATCGCGACCGAGGTGGCGGTGGCGCAGAGCTTCGTGGACGACTGCGTGCGCGCCCACGTCCGCGGCGAGCTGAGCGCGGAGGAGGCGGCGCAGGCGAAGTGGTGGTGCACCGAGCTGCAGGGGCGGGTGGTGGACCGTTGTCTGCAGCTGCACGGCGGATACGGCTACATGCTCGAGTACCCGATCGCCAAGGCGTACGCGGACGCCCGGATCACCCGCATCTACGGCGGGACCACCGAGATCATGAAGGAGGTCGTCGGCCGGGGCCTGGGGCTCTGAGACCGGCGACCACGACGGAGAGCGCGGACATGCGAATCGGACTGATGCTGGACTACGGGCGGCCCATGGCGGAGCTCGCCACCGAGGTCGCCGAGTACGAGGCCGCGGGCCTGGAGTCGGTCACGGTGGGCGAGGCCTACACGTTCGACGCCGTCAGCCAGCTCGGCTACCTGGCCGCGCGCACCCGCACGGTCGAGCTGGCCACCGGCATCCTGCCGCTCTTCTCGCGCACCCCCACGATGACCGCGATGACCGCGGCGGGCCTCGACTACGCCTCGGACGGTCGGTTCCGGCTGGGCATCGGCGCGTCGGGCCCACAGGTGATCGAGGGCTTCCACGGCGTCCTGTACGACGCCCCGCTGGGTCGCACCCGCGAGACGGTCGACGTGTGCCGCGCGGTCTGGCGGCGGGAGAAGGTGGTCCACCAGGGCAGGCGCTACCAGGTGCCGCTGCCCGCCGGCGTGGGGAGCGGCGAGGGCAAGCCGCTCAAGCTGATCAACCGGCCGGTGCGCGACCGCATCCCGATCACGATCGCGGGCACCGGCCCGCGCAACGCCGCCCTCGCCGCGGAGGTCGCCGAGGGCTGGGAGCCGATCTTCTTCCACCCTGGCCGAGCCGCTGCCGTCTGGGGGGAGGCCCTGGCCGAGGGCCGGGCGAAGCGGGCGGAGGAGCTGGGGTCCCTGGACATCGTCGTGCGGGTCCCCACGGCCATCGGCGACGACGTCGCCCACCTCGAGGGTGCCGTGCGGGCGCAGCTCGCGCTCTACATCGGCGGAATGGGTTCGCGCGGGAAGAACTTCTACAACGACCTCGCGGTCCGCTACGGCTACCCGGAGCAGGCGCGCGTCATCCAGGACCTCTTCCTCAGCGGCAAGGCAGCCGAGGCCGCCGCGGCGGTGCCCCAGGAGCTGGTGGACGCCACCTCACTGGTCGGGCCGCGGGGCGCGGTGGCGGAGCGGCTGGCCGCCTTCGCCGAGGCCGGAGTCACGCTGGTGAACCTGTCGCCGCTGGCCCCGGACCACAGCACGCGGTTGCGTGACATCGAGACGCTGCGCGACCTGGCCGGATGAGCGGCCCACCCCGAGCGAAGGAGGACCCCGTGACGATCCCCGATCCCGCCCTCGACGCCCAGCGGCTGCGGGCCGCCGTCGAGCAGGCGGGCAACATCCCCACCCTGCTCTCGGTGCTCCACCAGCTGACCGGCGAGGACCGCTGGGTGTCCGAGGACTATCGGCCCGCCCGCACCAAGGGCTTCGAGGAGCTCAACGACGGCGGCCTCGATCCGGAGCGGCAGGCGGTGGTCCGGGAGGCGGCGGTCGCGGCGGTCCTGGCCTGGCACCGCGGTACCCCCGCAGCTGTGCCGGACCCGTCCGACGAGGTCATGGCGCGGCTGATGAGCACGACCATGGGGGAGCGGGTGGACCCGGCGTACGCGCCGCTCGTCGCCGAGCAGGCGGGGATCCGACCGTACGTGCCGGAGGACGTGTCCTCGCGGCTGGCGGACTCCGGTCGCGAGTTCCCGGTCGTGGTGGTCGGCGCCGGGGTGTCCGGCCTGCTGGCGGCGATCGACCTGCGCCGGGCGGGGATCCCGTTCACGGTGCTGGAGAAGAACTCCGAGGTCGGCGGGACCTGGTGGGAGAACCGCTATCCCGGGGCGCGCGTGGACATCCCGTCGAACCTCTACTCCGTGTCGTTCGCGCCGCACAACTGGTCGGAGCACTTCTCCCGCCGGGACGAGATCTCCGCCTACTTCGCCGACCTGGCCGACCGTTTCGACGTCCGTCGCTCGATCCGGTTCGGCGTGGAGGTCCAGTCCGCGGAGTGGGACGAGGCGGCCCAGCGCTGGCAGGTGTCCACCGTGGACGGCTCCGGGACCCGGGCGACCCTGCACGCCGCCGCCGTGGTGACCGCCGTCGGCCTGCACAACCGGCCGCGCATCCCGGAGCTGTCGGGGCGCGAGGACTTCGCCGGTGAGGTCTTCCACTCCGCACAGTGGCCCGACGGGGTCGACCTCGCAGGCAAGCGCGTCGCGGTGGTGGGTGCGGGCGCCAGCGCGATGCAGGTCGTGAGCGCGGTCGTCGACGAGGTCGCGGAGCTGACCGTGCTGCAGCGGGCGCCGCAGTGGGTGGCGCCCAACGAGTACTACTTCCGCCCGGTGCCGCCGGATCAGCACTGGCTGTTCGACCACGTGCCCTACTACCGGGGCTGGTACCGCTTCCGGCTGTACTGGCTCTACACCGAGCGGCTGTACCCGGCGCAGGTCGTCGACCCCGGGTGGGACCGGGGGAGGAACTCCGTCAACGGGCTGTCCGACGCCTTCCGCAAGCTCTTCACCGGGTACCTGAGGATGCAGCTCGACGGCCGCGAGGACCTCGTCGAGAAGTCCCTGCCGGACTACCCAGTGCTCGGCAAGCGGCTGCTGCTGGACAACGGCTGGTTCGCCGCACTCCGCAAGCCCCACGTCCAGCTGCTCACCGAGGGGCTCGCCGGGTACACCCCGAAGGGGATCGTGACGAGCGCGGGCACCGAGGTCGAGGTGGACGTGGTCATCCTCTGCACGGGCTTCCACCAGCAGCGGTTCCTCGCGCCGCTGGAGATCACCGGCCGGGAGGGGCGCGAGCTGCGCCGCGAGTGGGCGGACGAGGACGGCCGTGCGCACCTGGGCATCACCGCGCCGGGCTTCCCGAACCTGTTCTTCCTCTACGGCCCCAACACGAACCCGCCGGGCGGCAGCTGGATCACGATCGCCGAGGCCCAGGCCAAGTACGTCACCGAGACCCTCGTGGGGATGGTGCGCGCGGGCGTCGGCGCCGTCGAGGTGCGGCAGGAGCCGTTCGAGGCCTACAACCGCGAGCTCGACGAGGCGAACGCCCAGATGGTCTACGGGATCGACGGCGTGGACAACTACTACCGCAACGCCACCGGCCGGGTCGTCACCAACGCGCCCTGGCCGGTGCTGCGGTACTGGACGATGACGGCCGCCCCCGATCCCGCCGACTTCCGTACCACCCCGGCCGCGGTCCCCGCCGCGGCCGAGTGAGACCCGGGGCGGCCCGGGGTCACGACACCCCCCGGGCCGCCCCGTCCCAGTACCGCGCCCGCAGCGCCCGCTTGTTCACCTTCGCGGCGGGGGTGAGCGGCAGGGCGTCCACGACGTCGACGGTGCGCGGCGCCTTGTACCGGGCGATCAACCCGGCACAGTGCTCTCGCAGCTCCCCGTCCGCGACGGTGGCCCCCTCCTGCAGGACGACGACGGCGTGCACCCGCTCGCCCCACTCCGCGTCGGGCACCCCGATCACCGCGCAGGCGGCGATCGCCGGGTGCTGGGCCAGCGCGTTCTCCACCTCCGCCGAGTACACGTTCTCGCCCCCGGACACGATCATGTCCTTGATCCGGTCGACGACGAAGACGTAGCCGGCGTCGTCCATGTAGCCCCCGTCCCCGGTGTGCATCCAGCCGTCCCGTACCGCGGCGGCGGTCTCCTCGGGGCGGTTCCAGTACCCCAGCATCACGTGGGGGCCCCGGGCGACGATCTCGCCGACCGTGCCGCGCGGGACCTCGTGGTCGGCGGTGTCGACGATCCGGACCTCGGCGTAGGGCACCGCGCGACCCGCCGACCGCCGCAGCCCGTCCTTGAGATGGTCGTCGCAGGTCAGGATCGTGGTGCTGGGGGAGAGCTCGGTCATCCCGTAGGCCTGCAGCAGCCGGACGCGGGGCAGCAGCGCCATGGTCCGGGCGAGCACGGCCTCCGAGATGGGGGAGGCGCCGTAGAGCAGGTGCTGCAGGCTGGAGAGGTCCTTCTCCCGGGCCTCCGGGGAGTCCACGAACATCTGGATCATCGTGGGCGCCAGGAACATGTCGGTGATCCGGTGCCGTTCGACCGCGTCCGCGACGGCGGCCGGGGTGAACGCCGGGAGGACGACGTGGGTCCCGCCCACGAGGTTGCGGGCGATCCAGCCCGCCCCGTCGGCCAGGTGGAACATCGGGGCGCTGTGCAGCAGCCTGCCGCCCGGGGTCATGAACTCGCCGGTGGCGGCGGCACCGAGCGCGGCGGTGACCAGGTTGGTGTGGCTGAGCATCACGCCCTTCGGCGTACCGGTGGTGCCGCCGGTGTAGTAGATCGCGGCGAGGCTGTCGCCGCCGCGTCGGGCGTCCTCGACCGGCTCGTGCGCCGCGACGAGCTCCTCCAGTCCGAGGGCTCCCTCGGGGCGGGGCCCGGTGCCCGAGTGGACATAGGTGTGCACGCCCGGCGCGAGCTCGCGCACCCGCTCGACGAGCCCGGCGAAGGCGTCGTCGACCACGAGCAGCCCGGTGCCGGAGTCCTCGAGCGAGAAGGCGATCTCCTGGGCGCTCCAGCGTGTGTTGACCGGGACGGTCACCGCGTCCGCCCAGGGCACCGCGAGCTGCACGTCGTGGTAGTCGTCGGAGTTGAGGGCGAGGATGCCGACCCGGTCACCGGCTCGGACGCCCCGTGCCCGGAATGCGGCCGCCAGCCGGGCGACCCGGTCGTGACACTCCCGCCACGTCCGCACCCGGTCCCCGCAGACGGTGGCGGCGAGGTCGGGAGTCTGTTGCTCGGCGCGGTGCAGGGCCTGGGTCAGGTACATCGTCGTCCTTCCTGAGTACTGCCAGGGACGATATCGTCCTTCACGTGACTGGCATAGAGACCAGCTCGGACCCGGCGATGCCGGTCGCCAAGCAGAGAATCAAGACTCACTCTCCGGTGGATCCCGAGCTCGCCCCCCTCGCTCCGCGGCTGCGTCCCGCCGACCTTCGGGACCCGGAGCGGGCGCGGTACGTCCTGCGCCGTACGTTCGCCGCGCTGCCCGCGCCGGACGCCAGTGGCGTCGCGATCGAGACCCGCGAGATCCCCGGGGCGGTCTCGGTGCGGGTCCTGCGGCCCGCCGGGGGTGGCGTCCCGGCCGCAGTGCTCGACGTCCACGGCGGCGGTTTCGTCTGCGGCGAGGCGCGGGACGGGGACGCCGTGAACGTCGCCCTCGTCCGCGCGCTCGGCGTGACCGTGGTGAGCGTGGACTACCGGCTCGCGCCCGAGCACCCCTACCCGGCCGCGCTCGACGACTGCGAGGCCGCCTTCCGCTGGCTCGTCGACCAGCCCGACATCGACCCCAGGCGCCTCGCGCTCCACGGTTCCAGCGCGGGCGCGGGACTGTGCGCCGCGCTCGCTCTCCGGCTGCGGGACCGCGGCGGCCCGGCCCCCGCCTTCCAGTTCCTGTCCATCCCCGAGCTCGACGACCGCGTCGAGACCCCGAGCGCCCGGGCCTTCGTCGATACTCCGATGTGGACCCGAGAGGCGGCTGAGCTGAGCTGGGAGGCCTACCTCGGTGCGGGCCGACGCGGCGCCGCGGACGTCTCGCCCCACGCCGCCCCCGCCCGCGCCACCGATCTCACCGGACTGCCACCCGCCTACGTCTCGGTGATGGCGCTCGACCCCCTCCGCGACGAGGGGATCGCCTACGCGCTCGCCCTGCAGGCGGCAGGTGTCCCGGTCGAGCTGCACCTCTTCCCGGGCACCTTCCACGGCTCCGGCCTCCTCCCCGCCGCGATCTCCCGCAGGGAGGCGGCCGAGCGGGTCGCGGTGCTGGGGAAGGCGCTGGGCGTCCCGCTCGACGGCTGACCTCGGCCGCTGCCGACCCCGCCGAGGGTCGGGCTTTGACATACATTCAGAGATGGATGTATCTTGGGTCACATCGAGGCGCTGCCGGCGGCGTCCCGAGCGGTCGACCCGCCGGCAGCCCTGTCTGCGTGAGCACGCTCCCGACGGTGAGAGAGGGCTACGTATGCGGTTCGGGATCTTCACTCTGATCGAGACCAGGGACGGCGACCACCAGGCGGCCTACAAGGAGGTCATGGGTCAGGTCGAGTACGCCGAGGAGCTGGGCTTCGACAACGTCTGGTTGGCCGAGCACCACGGGAGCCACTACGGCTCCATGCCTTCGCCGCAGATCTTCGCGGCCGCGGCCGCCCGGGCGACCGAACGGATCAGGATCGGTGCCGCGGTGTCGGTGCTCCCGTTCGCCAACCCGGTCCGGGTCGCGGAGGACTGGGCGATGGTCGACGTGCTGAGCAACGGCAGGCTCGACCTTGGCGTCGGTCGCGGCTACCAGCCGCCGGAGTACGCGATGCTCGGTCTCACCGAGCGGCAGCCGGTCAGTCGCAAGGTGTTCCGCGAGAGCCTGGACATCCTGATCGGGCTCTACGAGAACGAGACGTTCTCGTACCAGGGCGAGTTCTACTCGATCGAGGACGTCTCGATCACGCCACGACCGGTGCAGCGACCGCGACCGCCGATCTTCGTCGCAGCGCTGAGCCCCGGCACCTTCGACCTCATGGGCGAGTACGGGCTCGACGGCATGGCGCTGGTGGGTCTGGAACCGCTCGACGTCGTGATGGACCACGTGCTGAAGGCGAAACGGGACCTCGCCGCACGCGGTCTCGACGCCGCTGCTCTGCGGTATCCGTTGTTCTGCCTGACCGCCCTCGGTCACACGAAGGACGCGGCGATCCAGAAGATCGCACCCGCCTTGCAGTGGCACTTCACCACCGCTGCCCAGATCTTCCCCGGCGGCTCCACCCACGCCGCGCCCGAGGGCTACGAGTTCTTCGCGCAGCAGTTCGCGGCAGGCGCGAGTGCCACCGTGGACGATCTGCTCGGTTCCGGGCTGTTCCTCGCCGAGACGGCCGAGGGCATGTGCTCGGTCGTCGAGCGGGCGCGGACCACGATCGGACAGAACGAGATGACGCTGCACTTCCGGTTCGGCGGGATGCCGGACAAGGACGTCCGCGAGTCGATGAAGATCTTCGCGGAGGAGGTCATGCCGCAGTTCAAGGAGAAGCAGGGCGATCTGCCCGGCGGGTTCTGATCGGTACGGAGCGGTACTGACGAGGAGGACGTGGGATGGTGCAGGTCGAGGCGTCGCCGCGCGTGGTGTTGGACGGCGGCCACTTCTTCGAGGGACCCAGGTGGCGCGACGGGCGGCTGTGGGTCTCGGACTTCTTCGGCAAGCGGGTGGTCTCGGCCGACGGGGCGGGCACGGACGTGCGGGTCGAGGCCGAGGTCGAGAACCGCCCCTCCGGCCTGGGCTGGCTGCCCGACGGGCGACTGCTGGTCGTGTCGATGCTGGACCAGCTGATACTCGTGCGGGACGCGGCGGGGAGGCTGTCCGTGCACGCGGACCTCTCACCGCTCACCGGCGGCTACATGATCAACGACATGCGGGTGGACGCGGCGGGCAACGCCTACGTGTCGACGATCGGCTTCGACCCCTACCGCGGCGAGCCGATGCGGGAGAGCAACGTCCTGCTGGTCCGCCCGGACGGCAGCACCGGCGTGGCCTCGTCGGAGGGGCTGATCGTGCCGAACGGGAGCCTCTTCCTCCCCGACGGCACCTTCGTCGTCGCCGAGACCATGCGCCAGCGGCTGCACGCCTTCCGGCAGGCGACCGACGGCACCCTGGTCGACCACCGGATCTGGGCGACGTTCGGGGACGTCCCGGAGACCACGGACGTGATGGAGCGCATCGGCGCGCTCGCCGTGGGTCCGGACGGGATCTGCGCGGACTCCGAGGGGGCGATCTGGGTGGCGGACTCCTTCCACAACCGGGTGCTGCGCGTCCGCGAGGGTGGCGAGATCGTGGACGAGATCGTGCTGGCGGCGAGCGGGGCCTACGCCTGCGCGCTCGGCGGGCCGGACGGACAGGACCTCTACGTCTGCAGCGCGCCGGACTTCGACGACACCGCGCGTTCCGCGGCTGCGGAGGCGTCGGTGCTGGCCTTCCGGGTGCCGGTGCCGGCCTGACGGGAAGCGACGACGCGGCCTCGGCCTCGGCCTCGGCCTCGGCCTCGACCACACTGGAGTGATCGACGATGAGCTGGCGGAACCTGGGTGACAAGGTGCGGAACTGGGGCCGGTGGGGCCCCGACGACCAACGGGGCACCCTCAACCACATCACACCGGAGGCGCTGCGCCGTGCGGCCGGAACCGTCCGGTCGGGGCGGACCGTCTCGCTG
This sequence comes from Pseudonocardia pini, assembly GCF_013870575.1. Classification (GTDB taxonomy): domain Bacteria; phylum Actinomycetota; class Actinomycetes; order Mycobacteriales; family Pseudonocardiaceae; genus Pseudonocardia; species Pseudonocardia pini. Next base: position 5,767 of record NZ_JACBXB010000001.1, on the reverse strand, counting down.
TCCGCCCCGATCTCGGCGGACGGTCCGCAGGGCGCGCACGGGATCCGGCGCAACCCCGTCCATCTGATGCAGGTCGACGGCGCCGACTCGGACATCGCGGGCAGGCTCGGCTCGTGGGGCGGCCGGTCGGCAGCCGAGGTCGGCGGCCTGTTCGGCGCAGGGTCGCTGCGTTTCAACGACGACTACCTGATCATGCCGACCCAGGCCGCCACGCAGTGGGACGCCCTGGCGCATGTCTACTACGACGGCGAGCTGTACAACGGCGTGCCCGCCTCGGCGGTGACCAGCTTGGGCGCGGTCCGCAACGGGATCGACGCGGTCGCGGACGCGGGCGGCGTCTGCGCCCGCGGAGTGCTGCTCGACGTGGCCCGGCACCGAGGCGTCCCGCACCTGGACCCCAACCAGACGATCGACCCGGCAGAACTGGACGCCGTCGCGGCGGCACAGGGGGTCACCATCGGCACCGGGGACGTGGTCGTCGTCCGTACCGGCTGGTGGCCGGTCTTCCGGGACGGCCGGGCGACGCCCGACGAGTGGCTCGCCCAGACCCCGGGCCTGTCCTGGGAGTGCGCGGAGTGGCTGCACGAGCACGAGATCGCCGCGGTCGCGGCGGACAACGTGTGCGTGGAGGCCATGGTCCCGGTGGAGGGGGAGATGCTCGTGCTGCACATGCTGGCGTTGCGGGACATGGGTCTGACGCTCGGCGAGATCTGGGATCTCGAGGCGATCGGTGCCGACTGCGCGGAGGACGGCCGGTACGAGTTCCTGCTCTGCGCCCCCGCGCTGTCCATCACCGGAGCCGTGGGCTCCCCGATCAACCCGGTGGCGATGAAGTGACCGAACCCGCGCCGTCCGACGACCTCCTCGACGCGCTGATCATCGGCACCGGGGTCGCCGGCATCCTCCAGCTCCACCGGCTCCGGGAGCAGGGCCGCACCGTCCTCGCGGTGGACGCTGCACCCGGGGTCGGCGGAACCTGGAACTGGAACCGCTACCCGGGCGCCAGGGTGGACTCGGAGAGCTACACCTACGGCTACTACTTCTCCGAGGAGCTCCTCGCCGACTGGACCTGGACCGAGCACTTCTGCAGCCAGCCGGAGAACGAGGCCTACCTCAACCACGTGGTGGACCGGTTCGGACTGCGCGAGCACATCCGGCTCCGCACGGCCGTGACCGCGGCGACCTACGACGACGGGACGGACACGTGGACCGTCCGGTTCGACGACGGCACCCACCGCCGGGCCCGGTTCGTCATCACCGCGGTCGGCATCCTCTCCGCGCCGCAGTACCCGGCAGCGCCGGGGCGCGAGGACTTCCAGGGCGTCTCGGCCCACACCGCGCGATGGCCGCACGAGCCCGTCGAGGTCGAGGGCAGGCGGGTAGGGGTGATCGGCACCGGGTCCAGCGGCGTGCAGCTGATCACGGCGATCGCGGACCGGGTCGGTGAGCTGACGGTCTTCCAGCGGACGCCGAACTGGTGCCCACCGCTCAACAACGGCCCCCTCACGGCCGCGGACATGACCGATCTCCGCGGGCGGTACCAGGAGATCTGGGCCGCGTGCCAGGCGCTCGGTTCGGTGTACGCCGCCCCCGCCCACCCGGCCTCGGACCTCAGTCCGGCGCAGCGCCGGACCTTCTTCGAGGACCTGCTGGACAGCAAGCGTGGCCTGGCGTCCCTCTACGCCAACTTCGTGGAGGTGATGGTCGACCCCGGGCTCAACCGGGAGTTCGCCGCGGTGCTGGCCGACCGGATCCGGGCCCGGGTGGACGATCCCGCCGTCGCCGAGAGACTCGTCCCGCGGCACCATTTCGGGGTGAAGCGGCCACCGCTGGAGACCGGCTACTACGAGGTCTACAACCGGGACAACGTCACCCTGGTGGACCTGCTCGAAGAGCCGATCGAGCGGATCACCCGCACCGGGGTCCGCACCGCGGCGCAGGACTACGACCTCGACGTCCTCGTCTACGCCACCGGTTTCGACGCGGTGACCGGCTCCTTCGATCGCATCGACATCACCGGCGCACGGGGCGTGAGCCACCGGGACGTCTGGAAGGCCGGCGCACTCACCCACGTCGGCGTGGCCACACCGGGGTTCCCGAACCTCCTGTACGTCGGGGGTCCGCAGAGCCTGGTCGGCAACATCCCGCGGGTGGTCGAACACCAGGTGGAGTTCGTGTCCGAGCTGGTGGGCCGAGCGCTCGACGACGGTGTTCGGCGCGTCGAGGTCACCCAGGAGGCGGCGCAGGCCTGGACCGACCACGTCGAGGAGGTCGTGGACACCACGCTGTACCGGACCGGACAGTCCTGGATGTACGGGTCGAACACCCCGGGCAAGGCCCGCGCGTTCGGCCTCTACGCAGGCGGTCTCAGGGCCTACGTGGACCGGCTGAACGGGATCCGGGCGGACGGCTACACGGGGTTCGTGCTGAGCACGTCCTGAGGCGGGACCGGCCCGCGACCACCGAACGAGGAGACCGGCATGACAGTCGCGGGCAGCATCCCCGCCGTGGAGGAGTGCGTCTTCCCCGCGGCCCTGCGAGCACACGCACAGCGGACCCCGGACAAGGTCTTCGCGGCCTTCCCGGACGGACGTGCCTGGACCTACCGACAGATGTGGCGAGAGGCGAACGCGGTCGCGGCGGCGTTGCGGGACCTCGGGATCGGGCCAGGGGACGAGGTGATCAGCTGGTGCACCTCGGTGGGGGACACCCTGCGGGTCTGGTTCGGGACGAACCTGCTCGGCGCCGTCCACGTGCCGCTGAACCCCGCGTTGCGCGGGCGGATCCTGGCGCACGCGGTGGACACCGTCTCCCGGGCCAGGGTGATGGTGGCCGACCCCGAGCTGCATCCGCGCCTGGACGTGACCGAGCGGCGGCACCTGGAGCACGTGCTGCCTCCCTTCGCCGATGCGGACCTGGCCCGCGTCGACGTGGTCGTCGAGCCCGAGCGGCCCGTGCAGCCGTGGGACACCTCGATGATCCTGCTGACCTCGGGGACCACCGGCCCGTCCAAGGGCGTCGTGTGCCCCTACGTGCACATCGCCACCACCGCCGAGGTGGTCGCCGAAGGCGGCTGGTTCGGCTCGGCGGACCGCTACCTGGTCAGCCTGCCGGTCTTCCACGCCGGTGGCGTCTTCGCGGTCGCCAACGGCCTGCTCGGCGGGGCGTCGATCGGCGTGATGGACCGCTTCGACACCGCGACCTTCTGGGACGTCGTCCGGGCGACCCGGTCCACGCACGCCACCATCCTCGGCGTGATGGGGCACTTCCTGATGAACCGGGCGCCGGACCCGCGCGATCGGGGCCACACGCTGCGCCGGGCGATCCTCGGCCCGGTGACCGACGCGACCCCCGCGCTGGCCGAGCGGTTCGGGCTCGAGGTCATCACGATCTTCAACATGACCGAGGCGTCGCTGCCGCTGAAGTCCGCGCCGGGGCCGTCGCGCCAGGGGATCCTCGGGCGGGTGCGACCGGGCGTCGACGCGCGGGTGGTGGACGAGCACGACCTCCAGGTCCCCGACGGGGTACCGGGCGAGCTGATCCTGCGCGCCGACCGGCCGTGGTCGATGAACGCGGGCTACGCGAACGATGCCGAGGCCACCGCACGGGCCTGGCGCAACGGCTGGTTCCACACCGGGGACACCGTGCGCCGCACGCCGGAGGGCGACTACTTCTTCGTGGACCGCAAGAAGGACGCGATCCGGCGCCGCGGCGAGAACATCTCCTCCATCGAGCTGGAGGCCGAGCTGTTGGCCTACCCGCCGATCGGCGACGCCGCGGTGGTGCCCGTGCCCAGCGAGTTCTCCGAGGACGAGGTGCTGGCGGTCGTCGTCCCGAAGCCGGGTGCCGAGCTCGCCCCGGAAGCGTTGGTCGAGTTCCTCCGTCCGCGGGTGCCGTACTACATGGTTCCCCGCTACGTGCGGATCGTGGACGACCTGCCCCGCACACCGTCGAACAAGGTCGAGAAGTTCCGGCTGCGCGAGGCCGGACTCACCCCGGACACCTGGGACCGGGAGGCCGCAGGGATCCGGGTGACCGCGCGCGGTTGACCGTCCGGCCGCCCGTGGGGATCCACGGGCGGCCGGAGACGGTCAGCTCTCGGACCGGGGGAGGGGTGCTCCGGCGTACATCGAGTCGATCTCCACGGCGTGGCGGGCCTGGATGGCGCGCCGCTTGAGCTTCATCGTCGGCGTCACCTCCCCCGAGTCCGGCGTCCAGTCCCGCGTCAGCACCACGAACTTCTTGAGCTGCTCGGGCCGGGAGAGGGTCGCGTTGATCGCGTCCACCCCCGCCTGGATCTCGGCCCGGCAGTCGGGGTGGGCGGCGACGGAGGTGACGTCCTCGGGAATGCCGCGGCGCTGCGCCCAGGCTGCGGCGTAGACGGGGTCCAGGACGATCAGCGCGGCGATGTACGGGCGGTCGTCGCCGACGACGGCGACCTGGCCGACCAGGTCGAGCTTCTTGAGAGCGCCCTCGATCGTGGCCGGGGAGACGTTCTTGCCGCCGGAGGTGATGATCAGCTCCTTCTTGCGGTCGATCACCTGCAGGTAGCCGTCCCCGACCTCCCGGACCACGTCGCCGGTGTGCAGCCAGCCGTCGGCGTCGAAGGACTCCGCGGTGCGCACGGGATCGTTGAAGTAGCCGGGCGAGAGCTGGCCGCCGCGCAGCAGCAGCTCGCCGTCGGGCAGCAGCGCTGCCTCGACCCCCGGTGCGGGGACACCGACGGTGCCGGGACGCACCGACTGGATGTCCCAGGTCGTGATCATCGGCGACTCGGTCATCCCCAGCAGCTCCAGCAGGGGGATGCCGAGGGAGAGGTAGAAGTCGAACAGGTGGCGGGCCAGCGCCGCGCCGCCGGAGAACGCCGCCACACAGCTGTCCAGCCCGACGGTGGCCTTGAGCGGCCGCAGCACGGTCTCGTCGAGCTCGTCCCAGCGACGGGCGAGCTCGGGGTCGACCGCCTGGCCGCGCGAGCGGGCCGTGTTCAGCCTCAGGCCCAGGTCGAGGGCCTCGCGGACTGCGGCGAGCCGGTCCGGCGGCAGCGACTCGATGGCCGTGGTCATCCGGGCGTGCAGCTTCTCCCAGGTGCGGGGCACGGCGCCGAGGCAGTGCGGCCGCACGGCGAGCAGGAACTCGTCCAGCCGTGCCAGCTCCGGGCAGATCGTGACCTCGGTGCCGGTGCTGACGTGCAGGTAGTGGTTGAAGACCCGGTCGGAGATGTGGGCCATCGGCAGGTAGGAGATGAGCCGCCAGCCCGTCGTCGGCAGGCGCAGCGCTCGGTGCAGCGACTCGAGGGTCCAGCACAGGTTGGCGTGGGTCAGCATGACGCCCTTGGGCATCCCGGTCGTGCCCGAGGTGTAGAGCAGGGTGGCCAGCTCGTCCGGTCTGCTCGCCTCGACGGCCCGGGCGAGGTCGAGCGGCTCGTGGGCGAGCAGGTCGGCGAAGGAACGCACCGAGGGCGGCGCCTGGTCCGGGTCGTCGATCACCACGATCTCGCGCAGGTGGGTCAGACGGTCCCGGACCTCCAGGAACCGGTCGAGGAACGGGTGGCCGCCCGCGACCGCCACCGCCGCCTCGCTCTGGTTGAGCAGGTAGACGATCTGCTCGGGCGCCGAGGTGTTGTAGATCGAGATCGGCACCCCGCCCGCGAGCTGCGTGCCCAGGTCGGCGATGTGGAACTCGGCGCGGTTGGTCATCATGAGCACCACCCGGTCGCCGCGCCGCAGGCCGAGTGCGCGCAGCCCGGCGGCGAAGGCGCAGGCCCGGT
>NZ_JACBXB010000019.1 GCF_013870575.1 Pseudonocardia pini | reverse complement strand
GAGGTCCTGCGGGGTCAGCCCGCCGAGCCGCTCGTAGACCACTACCCCCGGCAGCGGCTGGGGCCCGCTGAAGCGCGCCAGCTCCTGACCCGCCACCGTCGACTCGGCGTCCGCGGGCAGGAACGTGCTGCTGTCGTTGGTCTGGACCTCGCCCAGCCTGCCCTGGAACGGCCCGCCGATCCCCCCGACGACGAGCCATGCCAGCAGCACGAGAGCGGGGACCAACCAGCGGCGGAGACGGGACGAGCCGTCCGATTCGGGGCGCACCGGACAAGATTATCTCCATCATCGAGACTTCCGCGCGGCGGCCTGGTCGACGGGTCGCGGGTCCGTCGGTCACGTGCAGGGTGCCCCGCCGTCGGTGTCGAGAACCGGTCCGTCGAGCGGAGGTGACGTCGTCCGAGCCCTCGGCGAGTCAGGGGATGAGGATCAGCTTGCCCCGGACGTGGCCCGCCTGGCTCAGCTCGAGCGCCTTGACGGCCTCGGCGAGCGGGATCCGGTCCTGGATGGAGAAGCGGATGATTCCCTGCTCGGCCAGCGCCACCACGGCGGGGTACCGGTCCGGGTGGGCGACGACGGCGGCGATCCCCGCCGCGGTGGCGTGCTCGTCCGAGACGGCGGTGACCGCGCGGGAGAGATCGGGCAGCAGCGCCTGCGTCGCGGCGGTCGACCCGGCCCCGCCCACGGAGTCGAAGACGGCCGTGACAGTCCCCAGCGCCCGGACCGCCTCCACCAGGCCGTCGCCGTACGCGACGGGCTCCGCGCCGATGGAGGCGAGGTACTCGTGGTTGCCGGGCGACGCCGTCCCGATCACCCGGGCACCGAGGCCGCGGGCGATCTGCACCGCGGCCGAGCCGACCCCACCCGCCGCGCCGTGGACCAGCACGGTGTCGCCGGCGGCGACTCCGATCTGGTGGACGGCCGAGTACGCGGTGCCCGCCGCGGCGGGCAGCGAGGCGGCCTGCTCGAAGTCGATGCTCGCGGGCTTCGCGAGGAGCTCCGCCGCCTCGACGATCGCCTCCGCGCGGTAGCCGCCCATGAAGCCGGTCCAGATCACCTCGTCGCCGACCGCGACGCCCTCGACGTCCGGCCCCACGGCCGCGACGACTCCCGCACTCTCGGTGCCCGGCACCGCCGGGAACGTCAGCGGGCGGAAGTCCCTCATGTACCCCGCGATGATCTTCCAGTCCACCGGGTTCACCGCGATCGCCCGGTTGACCAGCCGCACCTGGCCCGGGCCCGGCTCGGGCAGCTGCTGGTCGCCGTGTCGCAGCACCGTCGGGCCGCCGTACTCCTCGAAGTAGATCTGCGCGCTCATGGTCGTGCTCCTTCCGAGACCTGGTCAGGGGTGGACGTCCGCGCGGCACGACCCGACCCCGGCATCGGGGTGGCGGGTCGGCAGGGACAGGTCGACACCACGTCGAGGCTACGTCCGGGGCCGGCGGATCGTGGGAGCAGCCGTGTGATCCCCGCGACGCCGGAGGACCCACCGCGCGAGGTGTCACCCCTCCTGCTGACGCCTGTCATGCCGGCCGGTGATGGCCGGTACTGCCGGTGAGGGCGGCGTGCCCGGCAGGGTCGGGGTATGCGTCCGACCTGGAGGTCAGTCCTGTCCCGCACCACCGCCCTCGTCGCCGCCGCGGTGGTGGTCGCCGGTTGCGCGGCCGGCGCGGAGCCCGCCGAGGCGGTCCCCGCACCGCCCGTGCCCCCACCGGTCGCCTGGGCCGAGTGCGGTCCGAACCTCGACTGCGCGACCGTCGAGGTGCCCCTCGACTACGCCGAACCCGAGGGCAGGCAGGTCCCGATCGCCGTCGTGCGGCACCGGGCGGGCGACCCGGCGCAGCGGATCGGCAGCCTCTTCTACAACCCGGGCGGGCCGGGCGCCCCGGCGACGGACGTCGTGCGGGGCATCGGCACGATGCCCGGCGCGGGCTACTTCTCGCCGGACGTGGTGGCGCGCTTCGACATCGTCGGGATGGACCCGCGCGGGATCGGGGACTCCGGCGAGGTCCGCTGCCTGAGCGACGACCAGCGCCGCGCGCAGCTGTCCCGAGACGGCGACCCCGCCGTCGTCGGCGGACGGCCGGAGGCGGAGCTCGTGGCGGACGCCGACGAGCTCGCGGCGGGCTGCGCCGCGAACCAGGACCCCGCGTACCTGGCGAGCCTGTCCACCGACACCGTCGCCCGCGACATGGACCAGGTCCGGGCCGCGCTCGGCGAGCGGCAGCTGACCTACCTCGGCGCCTCCTACGGGACGCTGCTCGGCGCCACCTACGCCACCCTGTTCCCGCAGAGCGTCCGGCAGATGGTCCTCGACGCGCCCGCGGACCCCGACCTCTGGCGAAACGATCCGCTCGAGGCGACCACCCAGCAGGCCGTGGCCGGGGAACGGGCGCTCGACCTGTGGTTCGAGACCTGCCGCACCGAGGGCGCCGCGACGTGCCCCTTCGGCGCCGGTGACCCCGAGGCCGCCTTCGACGCCCTGGTCGACCGGCTCGAGGCGCAGCCGATCGCGGTGCCCGCAAGCCCGACCGGCGTCCCGGCGGGCACGCTCGACGGCTACTGGGCCCTGGTCGCCGCCCGTACCGCCGTGTTCGACCGCACGCTGTGGCCGGTGCTCACGGCCGGGCTCCTCACCGCCGAGCAGGGCGACGGCACTCTGCTGTGGACACTCGCGATGGCCTTGACCATGGACCCGGAGACCGGCGCCCCGAACGGGCTGACCGAGACCAACCTGGCCGTGAACTGCATGGACCGGGCGGTGCCCACCGATCTCGCCGCCCACACCGCGCAGGCCGCGACCGCCTCCGCGCAGACCCCCCGGTTCGCGACGGCGTCCGGCTACAACTGGCTGTCCTGCGCGAGCTGGCCCGTCCAGAACACCGACCGGTACACCGAGCGGCTGACCGGGGCGGGCGCACCGCCGATCCTGGTCGTCGGCGGCCGGGTGGACTCCCAGACCCCCTACCCCTGGGCCCAGGCGATGGTGGACGACCTCGAGTCCTCCGTCCTGCTGACCCGCGAGGGCATCGGGCACGGCTCCTACCGCACCAGCGGCCCGTGCATCGACACCGCGGTGGACGCGACGCTGATCGACGGGGTCCTCCCCGCCGACGGCACGGTCTGCGCCCAGGAGCCGCCCGCCACGACCGCACCCGCGGTGCTCGGCGGCGGCTGACCCCCCTGCCGAGGGGCCCCCGACACACGAGGAATCCGGCTCGGGAACGCGCCGGGGTGGCTACGTCGCGTACTCGTCGCGCTTGCGGGGCCAGTCGGAGAAGTCCTCACCCCGGCCCATGGGGGCGCGGTCCAGGAGCTGCCAGGTGGCGTTGAGGGCCTCGGTGCCGCGGTCGTAGGTCGAGTAGGTGTGGTAGACGACCCCGTCCTCGAGGGCGAAGCAGCTCAGCGCCATCAGCTCCATCACGTCGAGCATGCTGCCGCTGCCCGAGCCGTAGTCCCGTCCCGGCGTGGAGACGTGCATGTACTCGAAGAAGTCGGCGTCGAAGTCGCTGCCCTCGGACGACACCCACTCGACCGCCCAGCCCATCCGCTGCTTGTAGGCGGTGAGCACCGGGAGGGGCGAACGCGAGGCGAGGACGAACGTGACGTCCCGCTGCGCGAGGTGGGGCACCGCGCCGACCAGGTTGTCCGTCTCGAAGGTGCAGCCCGGGCAGCCCTCGGGTGTGTTCGGCCCGTGCATGAAGTGGCGCACGATCAGCTGCGAGCGTCCGTCGAACAGCTCGGCGAGCGTGCGCGGGCCTGCCGTGGTGTCGAAGCGGTACCGCTTCTCGACCGGCACCCAGGGCAGCTGCTGCCGCTCCCTCGCGAGCTCGGTGGACCGGCGGGTCAGCTCCTTCTCCTTCGCCAGCTGTCGTTCGTGGGCGGCTCGCCACTGGTCGCGTGTCGCGGTCGCGTGCGTGGGCATCGTGTCCTCCCGGATCGGCGGGTGAGTACCGGGGGTGGACTCCCGGCGGCGCCGGGACTCATCGGTCGCCCATCCCCACCACAGCCGCGTTCGGCACCGACGGGACCGGCCGTCTGCCGTACGTTCCCCCCGTGACCCTACGGCGGAGTGGTCAGGGCGAGGAGCAGCCCGCGGGCCGACGACTGGAGCTGTTCGACGCCTTGACCGACGCCGCGCGCGAGGACTTCGTGGCGAGCGCCGTGCCGCGGACGGTGCCGGCCGGGGCCCGGGTCTACACCCAGGACGACCGGCAGCGGGTCATGTACCGGATCGTCGAGGGGCGGGTCTGGCTGTCGTACTCGCGGCCGGACGGCCGGGAGCTGCGCTACGGGCTGGTCGGCCCGGGGGAGTGTCTGGGGATCAGCTCGCTGGTGGACGGCCAGGGGCTGCCGCAGAGCGCCACGGCCCGCACCGACGTGGTCCTGCAGGTGATCACCCGTGACGCGTTCGCCCGGCTCCGCCGGACCCACTCCTGTGTGGACGACGCCCTGATGCGCTCGATGCTGCGGGACATCCGGATCCTGATCGGCTACCTGGCGGAGGCCTCGCTCGACGAGCTCCCCGTCCGCGTCGCACGCCGGTTGCTGCTGCTCTCCGCGCCGGACCGGGCCGGGGTCCCGGTCGTCGGCCTGCCCCAGGCGGAGCTCGCGGCGGTCTTCGGGGTGTCGCGGCAGAGCCTGAACAAGGTGGTCAAGGCCTTCGAGGCAGAGGGGCTGGTGCGGCTGGCGTACGGCGAGATCCGGCTCGTCGACGTGCCCGCGCTGCGGGACCGCGCGGGAGCGGACGAACTGTCGGCCTCTTGACAGAGTGGGACCTGGGTCACTGCCTAGCGTTCGGACATCGTCGCGAGGCCGGGACGTCCGTCCTCCGCAGGCGACCGCGCCCGGAGGAGCCGCCCCATGCCCACGCCCCCTGTCACACCCCGCCGCCGGCTCGTCGGCGGCTTCGTCGGCACGTTCGTCGAGTGGTACGACTTCCTGGTCTACGGGCTGTCGGCCCCGGTGCTGGCCGCTCTGTTCTTCCCCCAGAGCAGCCCGACGGCCGCGTTGCTCGGCACGTTCGGCGTGTACGCCGTCTCGTTCCTGGTCCGGCCGCTCGGCGGGCTGTTCTTCGGGTCGCTCGGCGACCGCACCGGCCGGATCCGCGTGCTCGCGGTGACGGTCCTGCTGATGGGCGCGGCCACGATGCTCATCGGCGTCCTGCCCACCTACGCGAGCATCGGCATCGCCGCGCCCGCGCTGTTGCTGCTCTGCCGGATCGCGCAGGGCTTCTCCGCGGGGGGTGAGACCTCCGGCGGGCTCAGCTACATCCTCGAGTCCGCGCCCGCGGACCGCCGCGCCCGCTGGATCGGCCTCGCCGTGGCGATGTCCTGGCTGCCCGCCGTGGTGGCGTCGCTGCTGATCCTGGGCCTGCGCGCCGGGATGGGCACGGAGGCCTTCCTGGCCTGGGGCTGGCGGGTCCCGTTCCTCCTGGGCGGCGTGTTCGCGATCGTCGGGCTGTGGCTGCGGTCCCGGCTCGACGACCCCGAGGAGTACGTCGAGTCGGCCCGCGAGGAGAAGCCCGCCAACCCGATCCGCGAGGTGCTGCGCTCGGACCTCAGGCCCATCGTGCTGGTGGCGCTGCTCGTGGCCGTCCAGGCCGTGGGGGCGTACCTGCTGCTCAGCTACCTCTACACCTACCTGACGACGGTCGTGCAGCTCGGCGCCACCGCCGCCCTGCTGACCAACGCGGGCGCCGTCGTGGTGATGGCGCTGCTGATGGTCCCGTTCGGGAGGCTGGCCGACACGCGGGGCCGCAAGCCGCTGATGATCGCGGGCGCCCTCTGGCTGCTCGTGGGCTCGTGGCCCGCCCTGCTGCTCGTCGGGAACGGGGGAGCCCTCGGCGCGTTCCTCGGCCAGGTCGTCCTCGCCGTGGGCGTCGCGCTGTTCGCCGCGGGCGGCTTCGTGACGATGGTCGAGCTGTTCTCCACCTCGGTCCGCGTGACCGGGCACGCCATCGGCTACAACGTCGGCTACGCGGTCTTCGGCGGCACGACGCCGCTGGTCGCGGCCGCCCTCGTCGCGGCGACGGGGTCCGCGATCGCGCCCGCCTTCTACCTCATGGCGATCGCCGCCGTCGGCCTGCTGGTCGTGCTGCGGACCGCCGAGACGCGCGGCACCCGGCTGCGCACCGCCTCCACCTCGGAGAACCCCGCCGAACTGTCGCCGCGTTGACAGTGTCCGGCCGTCCCCGGTCCCTACGGTCGAGAGACCACGCACAAGGAAGGTGTGTCCGATGACGCGCATGCACCTGCACGGGTTCAAGATCGCCGGAGTCGGCCACACCGCCGTCGGCACCTGGCGCAACCCGGCCAACCAGGAGTCCCGCTACACCGATCTGGACTACTGGACCAGCACCGCCCGCACGCTCGAGGCCGGCATGTTCGACAGCCTGTTCCTCGCGGACTTCCCGGGCATCAACGACGTCTACGGCGGCAGCGCCGACACCGCGCTGCGCGAGGCGATCGCCGTCCCGATCAACGACCCGACGATGGCGATCTCCGCGATGGCGGCGGTCACCGAGCACCTCGGGTTCGCGGTCACGGCGTCCACGACCTACGAGCAACCGTACTCGTTCGCCCGCCGGATGACGACGCTGGACCACCTCACCAAGGGTCGGCTCGGCTGGAACGTCGTCACCTCCGCGACCGCGAGCGCCGCCCGCAACCTGGGCCGCGCAGCGCAAGTCCCGCACGACGAGCGCTACGCGATCGCCGAGGAGTTCCTCGAGGCCGTCTACGCGCTCTGGGAGGGCAGCTGGGAGGACGGTGCGGTGGTCCGCGACCCCGCGACCGGGTACGTCGACCCCTCGAAGGTGCACCCCGCGGCGCACTCCGGGAAGTACTTCTCGGTGCCGGACCCGTTCCTCTGCGAGCCGTCCCCGCAACGCACCCCCACCCTGTTCCAGGCCGGGGCCTCCGCGGCGGGCAAGGACTTCGCCGCGAAGCACGCCGAGGCGGTGTTCCTCGTCGAGACCGATCCCCGCCGGATGCGGGCGACCGTGGCGGACATCCGGTCCCGCACCGACCGGGACCCGGCCTTCATCGCCGGGGTGTCCGTGGTCGTGGCCGAGACCGACGAGGCGGCGCGGCGGAGGTTCGAGAACCTGGTGTCCTACGTGAGCGCCGAGGGCACGCTCGCCCGGCAGTCCGCGCTGATGCAGCTGGACTTCGGGGCGGCCGACATCGACTCGCCGCTGCGGTTCGTGGAGACCGACGGGATCCGGTCGTTCCTGGAGCGGTTCACCGTCGGCGATCCCGACCGGGTCTGGACCCCCCGCCAGGTCGCGGAGCAGATGGCCCGCTCGCTGGGCGCCATCACCGTCGTCGGCTCACCGACGACGGTGGCGGACCGCCTGCAGGAGATCCAGGAGGCCGGCGGGATCGACGGCTTCAACGTCTACGACAACGACCCGCTGCGCACGTTCCCGGACTTCGTCGAGATGGTCGTGCCGGAGCTGCAGCGCCGCGGGGTCGTCCCCACCGAGTACCCGGGGAAGACGTTGCGGGAGAACGTGACCGGTGGCGGCCCGCGGCTGCCGCTCGGCCACCCGGGAGAGGCCTACCGCAAGGTCCCGGTGTCGCGATGACCGTCCTGATCCCTGCCTTCGACGCCGACGTGCGGGCGCCGGGCTGGTCCGTCGGGACCGGCGGATGGGACACCCACGCCCACGTCTTCGGCCCCGAGTCGGACTGGCCGTACGCCGCCGACCGCGCCTACACCCCGCCGGACGCCACCCCCGCGGACTACCTGCGGACGCTCGACGCCCTGGGGCTGAGCCACGGCGTCCTGGTCCAGCCCAGCTGCTACGGCACCGACAACTCGCGGCTGCTCGCCGCGCTGGCGATCCACCCGGACCGGTTCGTCGGGGTCGTCGACATGCCGCTGGAGGATCTCCGGCCGCTGCCGGGGGTGCGCGGGCTGCGGCTGCGCTGGCCCGCCCTCCAGGACCGGATCCACGAGATCGTCCCGGTCCTGCGGGCCCTCGGCTGGCACGCCGACGTGCTGGTCGACCGCACGGACTCGCTGCCTGCGCTGTTCGAGGCGATCACCGACCTCCCCGTCGTGGTCGAGGCGATGGGCAGCCCGCACGCGGGTGAGGCCGTCGCGAGCCGCGGGTTCGGCGCGCTGCGCGAGTGGCTCGCTGCGGGCGAGGGCTGGGTCAAGCTCTCCCACCCCTACGCGATCGACGGCCACGGCCCCGGGCCGTACCCGCACTCCGAGCGCTTCGCCCGCGCGCTGGTCGAGGCCGCCCCGGACCGCTGCGTCTGGGGCTCCGACTGGCCGCACCCGATGAAGGTGGGCCCGGTGCCCAACGACGGCACCCTGCTCGACCTGCTGCCGCGGTGGGTCGGCGGCGCGGAGACCGCCCGCGCGGTCCTCGCCACCAACCCCCTCTCCCTCTACGGAAGGCCGTGAACATGAGCAAGCCCGTGGTCGTCGTCTCGGCCCCCATCCACCCCGCCGGACTGGAGCTGCTTCGCCCGCACGTCGAGCTGCGCGAGGTCCACCACGGACCCGGCATCGCCGCCGGCGCGAGCGCCGAGGAGTTCGCCGCCGCCATGGCGGACGCCGACGCGGTCGTGATCCGGTCCGTCCCGCTTCCCGCCGACCTGCTGCGGAACAGCCCGACGCTGAAGGTCATCGCCAAGCACGGCGCCGGCCTGGACTCCGTCGACCTCGACGCCGCGACCGAGCTGGGGATCATCGTCGCCACCAGCGGCAACGCCAACTCCGGCAGCGTCGCCGAGCACGCCGTCGCGCTGATGCTCGCCGTGATGCGCCGCATCCCCGAGCTCGACGCGCTGGTCCGCGCCGGGGGCTACCGCGAGCGCGAGCGGCTCAGCGCCTTCCCCGACCTGTTCGGCTCCACCGTCGGGATCGTGGGCTACGGCAACATCGGCCGGGCCGTCGCGGAGATGCTGGTCGGGTTCCGCTGCGAGATCCTCGTGCACGATCCCTTCGTCGAGGACTCCCTGTCGCTGGACGAGCTCCTGGAGCGCTCGGACGTCGTCACGCTGCACCTGCCGCTGACCGAGGAGACCCGGCACGTCATCGGGGCCGCCGAGCTCGCGCGGATGAAGCCCGGCGCGATCCTGGTGAACACCTCGCGCGGCGGGACCGTGGACGAGGAGGCGCTGACCAAGGCCTTGGCGGACGGCACGATCCGAGCCGCCGGCCTGGACGTGTTCGAGCAGGAGCCGCCGGACGTCAGCGCACCGCTGTTCGCGGCGCCGAACGTCGTGCTCACCCCGCACGCGGGCGGCGGGACCGAGCTGGCCCGCGTGCGGGCGGCCACCGAGTCCGCCGAGGCCGCGCTCGCGGTCCTGCGCGGCGAGCAGCCTCGGTACGTCTTCAACACCGCCGTGCTGGGCCACGACCGGGCAGGAGTGAGCTCGTGACCGTCTACCTGCGGATCCCCGCCGCCGATCCCGAGCTGCTGGCCGCCGTCGAGGAGTGCGCGGTCGCCGACCTGCACGAGGCCATGGGCTCCGTGCTCGGCTTCGACCTCGGCCGCGCGGCCCTGCTCGACCCGGCCATCCGGCCGCTCGTCCGTGGGGTGCGGATCTCGGGCCAGGCCGTCACCGTGCGGACCAACCCGACGGACGGGCTCTACGGGCACCGCGCCATCCGGCTGCTCCAGCCCGGGCAGATCCTCGTCGCGAGCACCGGCGGGTTCTCGTCCGCGGCGATGTTCGCCGAGCTCACGGCCCTGGCCGCGCGGGCGAACGGGGCCCGGGGCGCCGTCGTCGACGGGCCGGTCCGGGACTCCGACGCGCTCGAGGAGATGGGCTTCCCCGTCTGGTCGCGCGGCACCTACGCCGGGCACACCGACAAGGCCGGGCCGGGCGCGGTGAACGTGCCCGTCGTGTGCGGAGGGGTGCTGGTCGAGCCGGGCGACGTGGTCGTCGCGGACGGCGACGGCGTGATCAGCCTGCCGCTGGCCTCGGCGGCCGCGGTGGTGGCCGCGGCGCGCACGCGCGTCGAGCGTGAGAAGGGCATCCGCGCGGCGATCGACCGCGGCGAGCAGCTCTTCGACCTCCTCGGGCTTCAGGTCCCGGAGGAGTACGACCGTGCGTGGAAAGACTGAGAAGGACTGAGCCATGACCGCTCTCACCGACCGCTACCTGCTCGACACCGGCACCGTCCACCTCACCGGGGTGCAGGCGCTCGCCCGGCTGCCCCTCGACGTCCGACGCTCCGACCGGCGCGCGGGCCGCGACACCGGGGTGTTCGTCTCCGGATACGAGGGCTCGCCGCTCGCGGGCTACGACCTGGAGCTCGCCCGGCAGCGCGCGCTGCTGGCGGAGGAGGAGATCGTCTTCCGGCCCGCCGTGAACGAGGAGCTCGCCGCCACCGCGGTGGCGGGCACCCAGCTCGCCGCCACTCGCGAGGACAAGACCGTCTCCGGCGTCGCGGCCTTCTGGTACGGCAAGACGCCGGGTCTGGACCGCGCCGCGGATGCGCTGCGGCACGCCAACCTCCAGGGCACGCACCCGGAGGGCGGGGCGGTCGTCCTGGTCGGCGACGACCCGGGCGCCAAGTCCTCGACGGTGCCGGGCACCTCCGAGCGCACGCTCGCCGACCTCGGGATGCCGGTGCTCAGCCCGGCCGACCCGCAGGAGGTCCTCGACCTGGGCCTGCACGCGGTGGCGATGTCCCGCGCGTCGGGCCTCTACGTGGGGCTCAAGATCGCCACGCAGGTGGCCGACGGCGCCGGGCTGGTCCGGGTCGACCCGGACCGCGTCGTGCCGGTCATGCCGGACGGGGGGTTCCGGCACACCGTCACCGCCCAGCTCGCGCAGCCGGTCATCGGGCGGCTGGAGGAGTCCCTCTCGGGGGTCCGGCTCGCGACCGCGCTGAGGTATGCGCAGCTCAACCGGCTGAACCGGATCACGGGGGCGCCGGACGCGCAGGTCGGGATCGTGTGCGCCGGGACGACCGCGCTCGCCGTCGAGCAGGCGCTGGAGAAGCTGGGTGCGCGGGCCCGGGTGCTGCGGCTGGGCATGGTCTCCCCGCTCGACCCGGAGATCGTGGCGGAGTTCGCGGCCGGGCTGACAGAGATCGTCGTCGTCGAGGAGAAGCGGCCGCTGGTCGAGACCGCGGTCAAGGAGATCCTCTACGGGCAGCAGGGCGCGCCCCGGGTCTCCGGCAAGAAGGACCCCGAGGGCCGCGCGCTGCTGTCGCACTCCGGCGAGCTGGGCGCGGACGCGATCGCCCGCGCGCTGGCCCGTCGGCTCGGCCTGGAGGCCCCGGCCGCGCCGTCGCGGATCGCGCTGCCGCTCGTCACGCGCACGCCGTACTTCTGCTCGGGCTGCCCGCACAACAGCTCGACGAAGGTGCCGGACGGCACGCTCGTCGGCGGCGGCATCGGCTGCCACGCGATGGTGCTGCTGATGGACCCGACGCAGGTCGGCGACGTCACGGGGCTCACGCAGATGGGCGGCGAGGGTGCGCAGTGGATCGGCATGTCGCCGTTCCTGAAGACCGGCCACCTCGTGCAGAACCTGGGCGACGGCACCTTCCACCACTCCGGCAGCCTCGCGATCCGCGGCGCCGTGGCGGCGAAGGTCAACGTGACCTACAAGCTGCTGCACAACTCCGCCGTCGCGATGACCGGCGGGCAGCAGCCGGAGGGCCGGATGGACCTGCCCGCCCTGACCCGCTGGCTGCTCGCCGAGGGGGTGGCCCGGGTCGTCGTGACCACGGAGGACACCACGCGGTTCCGACGCGTGCGGCTCGCCCCGGGCGTGAAGGTGCGGCCCCGCGAGGACCTGATCGCAGTGCAGGAGGAGCTCGCGGCGGTGCCGGGCGTGACCGTCCTGATCCACGACCAGGAGTGCGCGACCGAGCTGCGCCGCAAGCGCAAGCGCGGCACCGTCGCCCCGGTCACCGAGAAGATCGTGATCAACGAGCGGGTCTGCGAGGGCTGCGGCGACTGCGGGGCGAAGTCCAACTGCCTGTCCGTTCAGCCGGTGGAGACCGAGTTCGGCCGCAAGACCCGGATCGACCAGCCCTCCTGCAACTCCGACCTCTCGTGCCTGCAGGGCGACTGCCCGTCGTTCCTCACGGTGCGGCCGGGGACGGTCGCCCGGCGCTCGCTCCCCGCGGACCCCGGTCCGCTGCCGGACCCCGTCGCCGTGGTGCCGACCGACCGGCACGTGCTGCGGATCGCCGGTGTCGGCGGCTCCGGGGTGGTCACGCTGTCGCAGATCCTCGGCGTGGCCGGGATGCTCGCCGGGCGGACCGTGTCCACGTTGGACCAGACGGGGCTGGCGCAGAAGGGCGGCGCGGTGATCGCGGACGTCGCGATCAGCGAGGGTCCGTGGGAGCGCGAGCCGAAGGCGTCGCCGGGGGAGGTGGACTGCTACCTCGGCGCGGACGTCCTGGTGGCGGCCGACCCGATGCACCTCGCGGCGGTGTCGGGCGACCGGACGCGCGCGGTGGTCTCCACCGCCGAGGTCCCGACCGGCCGGATGGTGTCCGATGTGGATGCCACGTTCCCGGAGCTCGCGTCGCTGACCGGCCGGATCTCGGAGGCGACGAAGGACGCCGTGTACGTCGACGCCCGGGCCCGCAGCCGCGCGCTGTTCGGCGACGACCAGTACGCGAACCTCTACCTCGCGGGCCAGGCCGTGCAGCGCGGGTCGCTGCCGCTGCCCGCCGAGGCGATCGAGGAGGCCATCGAGCTGAACGGGGTCGCCGTCGAGGCGAACCGGCTGGCGTTCCGGATCGGGCGGGCCGAGGCGCTGCGGCCCGCGGTCCTCGACCCGCCCCCCGATGCACGAACGGCACCCTCGCTCACACCTAGCGCACGAGCGGGCCGTTCGTTCAGCGCGGCACGGGTGCGGGAGCTGGTCGGGGCGGCGGAGGGGTCCGAGCTGGACCGGTTGCTGCAGATCCGGGTCCCGGACCTGGTCGGGTACCAGAATGTGCGGTACGCCCGGCGCTACGCCGAGGTCGTCGCGCGGGTGGCGCGGGCCGAGGAGTCGGCGGTGCCGGGTTCCACGGCGCTCACCGAGGAGGTGGCCCGGCAGCTGCACACGCTGATGGCCTACAAGGACGAGTACGAGGTCGCGCGGCTGTCGCTCGATCCCGCCCTCGACGCCGAGATCGCCGAGAAGTACGGCGCGGGCGCGAAGGTCTCCTACCGGCTGCACCCGCCGGTGCTGCGGGCGCTGGGGATGACACGCAAGATCAGCCTCGGCCCGTGGTTCCGGCCGGTGTTCCGCCTGCTCGCCGCCCTGCGACGGGTGCGGGGGACGAGGCTGGACCTCTTCGGCTACGCGGGGGTCCGCAGGCTGGAGCGGGACCTCGTGCGCGAGTACGTCGAGGTGGTGGACTCGCTGGTCGCGGCCCTGTCCGCGGACCGCCTCGCGCTCGCCGTCCGGATCGCCGCCCTGCCCGACGCGGTGCGCGGGTACGAGGAGATCAAGGTCCGCAACGCCGCGGCCTACCGGGCCGAGCTCGCCACGCTCCGCGCGCGGCTCACCGAGCCCGCGCCCGTCGACTGAAGGAGGATCCACGATGGACCTGGGACTGCGCGGACGGCGTGCGCTCGTCAGTGGCGCCACGCAGGGGATCGGGCGCGCCGTGACCGACGCGCTCGCCGCGGAGGGGACCGACCTGTTCCTGGTGGCCCGGGACGCCGAACGGCTGGCGCTCACGGCCAAGCAGGTCCGGGCGGAGTTCGGCGTGCGGTGCGACTGGCACTCGGCGGACTTCTCCGTGCCCGGTGAGGCGGGGGCCGCGGCCGAGGTGTGCGGCCCGGTCGACGTCGTCGTCAACAACGCGGGCCGGTCGCACCCGGCGACCCTGGAGACCGAGGCGGGGGAGTGGGCGGCGAGCCAGCAGCTGAACTTCCTGAGCCATCTCGAGGTGATCCGCACGGTGCTGCCGGGGATGCGGGAGCGGGGATGGGGCCGGATCGTGAACGTCACCGGCGCCGCCTACCGGGCCCCGCTCCAGCTCAACTCCGGCACGATCGCGAAGTACGGGCTGGTCAACGCGGCCAAGAACCTGGCACGGGAGGTCGCGCAGTCCGGCGTCACCGTCAACACGGTGACGGTGGGGTTCATCGACTCCCACCAGATGGGCTCGATCCACTACGCCGAGGCGGAGCACCGGCAGCAGATCGTGGACCGGCTGATCCCGATGGGCAGGTTCGGCCTGCCGCGGGAGGTGGCGGCCGCCGCCGCCTTCCTCGCCTCGGACCGCGCCTCCTACGTCACGGGAAGCACGGTCACGGTCGACGGAGGGGCCGACCCGACGCTGCTCTGAGCGGGGGACGTGCCGCCGGTCAGCCCGCAGGTGCCTCCCACACGAATCCGTCCGGGTCGTTGAAGGTGCCTGCGTCGCCGCCGATCGTGAGCCGGTGCGACCCTGCCCCGTCCGGGGAGACGCCGGCGTTCTTGGCGACCGCGCCGCGCTTGTTGAGCGCCAGCGTGACGCGACCGGTGTCGAGCTCGACGTACCGACTTCCGTAGCTCTTGGCCACGGTCAGGCCGTGGTCGACGTAGAACGTCCTGGTCGCGGCGACGTCGGTGACTCCCAGCTGGAGCACGATCGCGTCGATCCCCCGGGTGGCCGGACCGCTGTTCTTCTTCGTCGACGAGGCGACCGTCCAGACGGTGCCGTCGGGGGCCTGGACGGCGCCGCCGTAGCCCCACAGGGACTTCGAGGCCGGTTTGAGCACCGTCGCGCCGGCGTGGCGGGCGCTGTCGACCAGGCTGTCGGCGTCGGCGGGCCGGGACACGATCAGGGAGAGGGTGAACCCGCGGAAGCCGGTCGAGGGCTCCTGCGACGCGCGCACCCGAACCCTGTCGCCCACCACGTCGAAGGCGGTGGCGTAGAACGTCTCGGCGGCCGCGGCGTCGGCGGCCTCGACGGTGACGAAGTCGATGATTCCCATGCCGGTGAGGCTAGGAAGCGTCCGGGGGTCGACGCTTCTCGAATCCTGACCGATGCTGCTCGGGAACGCCCGATACCCCGCCTCGGCGACGACCTGGCAGCTCGCCGAGTGTCCGACCAGAACCGCGGCGTCGAGCCGAGCCGGGCGATGTACTCCAGGAGCCGGGTCGCCCCGCACTACCGCCGGCGTGCGGTGCCCCTTCGCTCGGCGACCGTGGCGGGTTCGACCTGGCCGGCGGTCACGGCGCGGGCGACGTCGGCCAGGCGCAGGTTGTTGCGTCGCGAGTAGTCCCGGAGCCGGTCGAACGCCTCGGCGATGGTGAGACCAGCCTGCTGGGCGAGGATGCCCTTGGCCTGCTCGATGACGACGCGGTTGTTGAGGGCCGTCTGCAGCTGTTCGGCCAGGACCTCGGAGCGGCGGATGGAGCGTTCGGCCAGGATGCCGATGGTCGCGACGTCGGCGAGGGCCTGGCCGAGAGCGAGGTCCTGGGCGGGGAGGGGGCCGGGGCGGTGGTGCATCAGGTTCAGCGCGCCGATGGCGTCCCCGCGCAGCCGGAGGGGCAGCGCGTGCACCGAGCGGAACAGCGACCGGCTGGTGGCGGCCTCGGTGAAGGCCGGCCAGCGGTCGGTGGTGGTGATGTCGGGTGCGCTGACCGGGGCGGCGTAGCGGAAGCACTGCATGCACGGTCCGTCGCCCGCCTGGAGCTGCAGCAGCTCGATGAACTCGGCGTCCTCGCTGGACGAGGCGACGGTGCGCAGCTCGCCGCCCGCGTCGGCGAGCATGATCGCGGCGGCGTCGGCGGCGAGCAGGTGGACGCAGTGGGTCACCAGCCGGTCCAGGAGGTCGAGCGTGTCGTAGTCGTCGACGAGGGTGTCTGCCAGCTCGACGAACGCGCGTCCGACCTGCCGTTCCCGGTCGGGGCGGGGGTCGCGTGCGGTCGGGTCGTCGAAACGCATCGGGGTTACCTCATCTCCTCGGTGAACCGGAACCGACGTGCCACCACGTCGCCGGCGACGTCGACCAATAGGCGCTGCTCCGCGAAGGCGTGTGCGCGCAGCCTCGCCAACGCCTCCTCGGAGCTGATCCCGAGCTGGGCCATGACCATCCCCGTGGCCTGATGGACCTCGGGACGGGAGAACACCCCCGGCCCCCACCCGTCACCGTCGCGGCCCCCATCGGGACTGCTCGAGGGAGGTCCGTCCGGCGCGGGCGGGGGGCGGGTGCGACGTCCGAGGAGCAACAGGGCGGCGGTGTCGGCGGCGGCGAGCGCGTCGCGCCATCCCGCACGGCTGAGCTCCCCGGGGGTGCACCGGTAGAGGTCCAGGACGCCGATGGTGGCTGCACCCCACTGCAACGGTAGGGCGAAGAGCGCCGCCACCGGGGTCTGTTCTGCGACCGCGGCGGCGAACACCGGCCAGCGGGCGGTCTCGGTGGTGTGGAACAGGTCCGGCACGAGGACCGGTGCACCGGTGGTGGCGGCCTCGATGCAGGCGCCCTCGTTCAGGCTGAACTGGAGGTCCTCGAGCCGCTGTGCGACGGAGTCGGTCGCCCACAGGGTCTCCCGTGCCGCCATGGCGGTCAGGAGCGACAACGCGGCGCCGTCGACGTCGAGACCCTCCACGCACGCCTGGCACAACCGCTCGCCGACGGACTGGTCGTCGAGCTCCTCGCCTGCCAGGTCGGCCAACGCCTCGGTGACGGCGCCCCGCTCACCCATCCCGGCGTCCTGGGGCCGGGACGGGTGCGGGCGGCGGGGCCGAACGGTCCACGATCCTCCGTCGGTGTCGGCGGCCTGGGGCAGCGGGTGTGGTCAGTGGATGTGGCGAGCAGGGTTGCTCCCGGCGAGAGCGCCGCCGGTGGGGCGCGGCACGAGGTCGAGTCCGGTCCGGCGCCACGCCCGGCACGGATCGGTGGTGCTCCTCTCGCGCGCGGTCCTCGGGCGCCGACGTCGGGGCCCCGGTTCCCCACCCCCCGGCGAGACCCCTCGTCGCAGAGCAGCCGGGCGGCCGTCGTCGAGGTCCGGTCGCCTGCCGTCACGACCCGGGATCACGGTCGCCGTCCCAACGCGTCCTGCAGGCAGCCGACCAGAGCCCTGTCGCCGTCGTCGTGTGAGCCGTCCAGGGCGACGAGCCGGTCCAGGACGGAGCGATAGGTGTCGACCCGGTGTCGGACCCCGCCGGTCCTGCTGGACGAGGGGCGGTCGACGGGCCGGAGCGGGTGGACGGCAGGCGCACGGCCTGCGCGCGCGCGGCCCACGGCGAAACCGTCGTCGATGGCCGTGATCGTGTCCGAGAAGCTGATCGGGACCGTGGAGACGGGCCACAACGCCGGCATGACGCGGGCCATCTGCGCAGGCACACTGCTGAGCACCAGGCGGGTCTTCGCAGCCGCGGCGTCGCCCGCCGCGGCGATGAGCATGCCCATTCCGTGCAGGGCACAGAAGCGCAGCGCTGACAGGTCGACGATCACCTCGGCCGGGCTGTGGTCGAGCACGGCCAGGAGGTGCCGTGCCACCCGGGGGACGCTGCAGAGGTCGAGATCCCCGCTGATCCACACGACGACGGTGGTCGACCCGCCCGGGGACCGCACCTCCGTCGTGGAGCACCGGGCATCCGAACCGGGCCCTCCCGAACTCGATGGCCCGGCGGAGTGCGTGCGAGGGCTCGGCCCTCCGGTCTCCGACGGCTCGGGACTCGCCGGAGAACCGGAGCCACTCGGATCGGGCGCCACGAGCAACCGGAGCGGACTGTGCGAGACGTCGTGGAACGGTGCTGCCATGCCAACCCCCGAAGCGACCATGATGGGTCACCGGGGTCCCGGGCGACGTCTGGACTCTACGGGGTCAGAGCCTGCGGGTCGACCGGAGTGCGTGAGGAGTCGAGCGGTCCCGCGCTGCTGCAGGAGGCCGAGGCGACGGTGGTGTGTCGTCGGTGCCCGGTGGTGCAGCTCGGTGGCGTCCTCGCACAGCCGGTGGAGAACGCCGTCGGCCACGGGCCACCGCCTACTCGGTGTCCACCTCCGCCTACCCCGGCGGGGCGCCGGAGGCACAGACGGCCTTCTACCAGCGCCTGCATCCGTGGAGCGGCGGCCGGTCGCTCTACACCTTCACCGCCCACCCGGACAACACCCCGGCGCGCTCGCAGGCGACCACCTCCACCCGTGTCGGTCCCGGCGCCGTCGGCATGGCCGCGCTGGTCGCCCTGGTCCTGGCCGCGATCCTCGTGGACCGCACGGTCGCCCGGGGTGAGTCGGTGGAGCTCATCGAGATCACCGCCGTCGCCACGTTCGCGGTGATGGGCGCCTGGGCGTTGGTCGACCCGGCGTCGGATGCCTTCCTCGCCTACTACGGCCGCGGTGTCGCCGCGCTGGTCCTGGCCGTGGTGATCGCGCTGTCGCTGGCGGGCACCTCGTTCACCGCGCAGTACGCCCGCGAGTCCACGCCTCGTGAGTACTGGGACTCCCCGCGGTTCCATGCGATCAACCGTAGGATCAGCGCCGCCTGGGCGGGCTCGCGGGCACGGACCTACCCCCTCGACGGCGAAACGACGGCGGCCGGGTCGGCGGGGCGTGATCGCCATTCGCGGCCCCCGGAGATCGACCAAGCCGTCCGGGATCACCCCGGGCCCCTCCGGCACCCCGCGGACGACCCGCGCGGTCGTCGACCCGGCGGCGAGCACCGTCCGCCGCGAGACGGTCTCCGACCTCGACGTGGACTTCCCCCGCATCGACGCGTCCGGCTACTCGGTGAGGTCGGGGAGAGTGAGGGTGGCGGCCTCGGCACGGGGGTCGTGGCATCCGCTCTGGCATCGACGACGACACGGAGCCGGCGGTCAGGGTGCAGGGAGGCCGGATCGCTCGTTAGGAGGGGCGTGCCAGCCCCTCCGGAGGTCGGCAGGTGCGCTCACCGTCGGTGGACAGGAGAACTCCTCCCGCACACGAGGTCCAGCACCTCGACGGGGAGGGTCTCACCGGCCCAGGCCACGTGCTGGTCGGGGCGGACGAGGAGGAGGTCGTGTCCGTAGCGGCTGCGGATCTGCTGCGGACGCAGGTCGAGGACGGTCAGGGGGACCCCCGAGCGGGTCGCGGCCGCCGCCGTGTCGCCCGAGTCGCCGCCGGCGAGCACCACGAGGGTGAGGCCGTCGCCGAGGCGGTCGTAGACGGAGGTGCCGTCCGGCAGCCAGGCGTGGGGGAGCCGGTGGCCGGGCCGCGCCGGACCGCTGCCGGGGACGACGACGGGGGAGGACTCGTAACCGGTCTCCAGGACGAGGTCGAGGGCATGGAACTCGGCGTGTTTCGTCTCCTGGATCCGCGCGTGCACGGCGGCGCGGGCGGCGTGGCCCGCCACCCCGTCCGCGTCGAGATCGAGGGCCATCAGGTCGGTGGACAGCACCGCCATGTTGGCGGTCGCCTCGGCGATCACCTTGTGCTGCACCGGTCGGCGCTCGGCCTCGTAGCTGTCGAGCAGCGTCGGCCCGCCCCACCCGTCGAGCACGGCGGCGAGCTTCCACCCGAGGTCCACGGCGTCGCCGACGCCGGTGTTGAGGCCGTGGCCCCCGAAGGGCGGGTTGAGGTGGGCGGCGTCCCCGGCGAGGAACACCCGGCCGACGCGGACGTGGTCCACGAGCTGCATCCGGGCGGTCCACGGGTCGGTGGAGAGGATCTCGACCTCGGTGTCGACGCCGGTGAGGGCTCGGACGAGGGCGGGGGCCTCGCGTGAGCCGGTGTCGCGGTCGACGCCGAACGCGATGCACCACCAGAGGTCGGTGCGGTCCAGCGGCCCGACGATCCCGGGCGCCTCGGGGTTGACGGTCCAGTACTGCACGGCGGGACCGTGGGTGACGTGGCGCCACAGCTCGGGCGCACGGAACACCATGCCGAAGTTCGGCCGCAACGCCTGCCCGCCGACGTACCGCGCGCCGATCCCCTCTCGGACGACGCTGCGGGGCCCGTCCGCCCCGACCACGTACTCGGCGGTGACGACGGCCCGGCGGCCGGCGGCGTCGACCAGGCCGACCTGCACCTCGTCGGGCTTCTGGTCCACGGTCTCGACGGACCAGCCGGTGGCGAGCACACAGGGGTCGAGGTCCGCGACGGTCTCGCGCAGCAGCTCCTCCAGTACGTACTGGGGGGCCTGCTGGCCCTGTTCGGGATAGCGTTCGCCGTCCGCGGCGAGGCCGAGCACGCCCCGGAAGCGGGAGAGCTCGCGCCCGGCCAGGGTCGTGCAGAAGACGATGTCCTGCGACCAGGCGACGGGCAGCGGGGCGCGTTCGCGGATCCGGTCGGCGAGACCCCAGCGGCGCAGGTGCTCCATGGTGCGGACATTGATCGTCTTGCACCGGGGCCGGGCCCGGGACACGGTCTCGCGCGGTTCCACGACCACGCACGCGATCCCGCGGCCGCCCAGCTCCACGGCCGTCGCGAGGCCGA
>NZ_JACBXB010000199.1 GCF_013870575.1 Pseudonocardia pini | reverse complement strand
GAGCGCGATCCCGCGCGGCACGTTGGGGGTGAGCCCGGTGGCCAGCACGACGTTGCGCGCCCGCACCCGGACCGGGCCGCCGTCGGCGAACCCGACGACCTCCGCGAGACCGACGGCGGACCCGGTCTCGACCGGGACCACCTCGGTGACCTCCACGCCGTAGTCGACGTGCTCGGTGAACCGGGCCGCGGCCCACTCCAGGTAGTCGTGGAACTCCAGCCGGGTCGGGAAGGCGGTGCCGTAGTTGATGAAGTCCACCAGCCTGCCCTTGTCCTTCAGGTAGGCGAGGAAGGTGAACGGGCTCTGCGGGTTCCGCAGGGTGACCAGGTCCTTGAGGAACGAGATCTGCATCGTCGCGTCCTCGAGCAGCATCCCGCGGTGCCAGCCGAAGCGCTCCTGCCGCTCGAGGAACCGGAACGTCAGCCGCTCCGCCTCGGGCACCCGTGCGTTGTGCTCGGAGAGGGCCACGGCCAGGGCGAGGTTGGAGGGCCCGAAGCCGATCCCGACGACGTCCACCTCCTCGACGGCGGGACGGGCGGCGGTCGACGGCTGCTCGCTCATCGTGTCCTCTCGTGACGGAACTGTAACTCAGGGCAGGCTAACCTCCCGAGCGCGCCACGCCAACCGGTGGTGATCAGTCCTCGACGAACAACAGCGCCCTGACCAGGGCCTTCCACTGCGGGACCAGCGGGTCGGTGCGTGGGTCGCGCGGATCGAACGTGTAGGTGAGGGATGCGCCACGCATGCTCGTGAGCAGCAGGTCCCGCAGGGTGCGAAAGCCCGGGCGGCCCGCCAGCTCGGCACCGAACATCCGGGCCATCGTGTCGCGGATCGCCGCGCCGATCGCCCGCTCGGTGGGGCGCAGCGCGGCCGCGATCTCCGGGTTGGCGCGCGAGGCCGTCCACAGCTCGACGGAGGCCCAGAAGTGCGGCTCGCCGAAGCTCTCCCACAACAGCTCGACGACGCGGTCCGCGCGTTCGCGCAGGTCGGCGGGCCGCTGCTCAGCGAACAGCCGGGCGACCCGGTCCTCGGTGTCCTGCACGCGCTTCACCGCGAGATGCCCCGCGGCGGCGACCAGGAGCAGGTCCCGGGAGGGGAAGTGGTGCAGCAGGCGGCCGCGGGACACACCGGCGGCGGCCTGGATGGTGAGGGTGGTGGCGCCGGAGTAGCCGCCCTCGACGAGGGCGGCCACCGCGGCGTCGAGGATCCGGACGCGGCTGTCGCTCGTACGCTGCGCCCGGCTCCTGGGTGTCGTTCCGGCGCTCATGGGACCGTCATGGGGTCACAGGCCGAGGGAACGGCCGATGACCTCCTTCATGATCTCGGTGGTGCCGCCGTAGATCCGGGTGATCCGGGCGTCCGCGTACGCGCGGGCGATCGGGTACTCGTTCATGTAGCCGTACCCGCCGTGCAGCTGCAGGCACCGGTCCACGACCCGGCCCTGGAGCTCGGTGCACCAGTACTTCGCCTTGCTGGCGTCGACGGCGGTGAGCTCGCCCGCGTTGAGCGCCCGGACGCAGTCGTCCACGTAGTGCCACGCGAGGTCCACCTCGGTGGCGATCTCCGCGAGCACGAACTTGGAGTTCTGGAAGGAGCCGACCGGCTGCCCGAAGGCCTTGCGCTCCTTGACGTACTCCAGCGTCCAGTTCAGCGCCGCCTCCGCCGCCGCGACCCCGGCCACGGCGATCGACAGCCGCTCCTGCGGCAGCTTGGTGACGAGCTGGGTGAACCCCAGCCCCTCCTCCTCGCCGAGCAGGTTGGCCACCGGCACGCGGACGTCGGTGAACGACAGCTCCGCGGTGTCCTGGGCGTGCTGGCCGAGCTTGTCCAGGTTGCGGCCGCGCTCGAAGCCCTCCATCCCGCGCTCGAGCACGAGCAGGGACATGCCCTTGTGCTTCTGCGTGGGATCGGTCTTCACCGCGGTGATCACCAGGTCGGAGTTGATCCCGTTGGTGATGAACGTCTTGGCCCCGTTGACCACGTAGTGGTCGCCGTCTCGACGCGCGGTGGTGGACATCGAGGCGAGGTCCGAGCCGATGCCGGGCTCGGTCATCGCGATCGCCGTGATCAGCTCGCCGGACACCACGCCGGGCAGCCAGCGCTTCTTCTGCTCGTCGTTCGCGAACGACAGGAAGTACGGCATGCAGATGTCGTTGTGCAGTGTCAGCCCGAGGCCCGCGCCGCCGTTGCCGGTGCGCATCAGCTCCTCGGTGACCACGGCGTTGAACCGGAAGTCCCTGACCCCGCCGCCGCCGTACTCCTCCGGCACGTCCATGCCGATGAAGCCGTTGGCGCCCGCCTTCGCGAAGAGCTCGCGCGGGACGATGCTCGCTGTGTTCCACGCCTCGTCGTTCGGGGCGATCTCGGTCTCCACGAACTTCCGGAACGACTCCCGGAAGGCCTCGTGGTCGGACTCGTAGAGGGTGCGCTTCATACCTGCCGCTCCTTACCGGGGGGCCATGCGGATCGCGCCGTCCAGGCGGATGACCTCACCGTTGAGCATCGGGTTGGCCACGATGTGGGCGGCGAGCAGACCGTACTCGCTGGGCTTGCCCAGCCGGGCCGGGTGCGGGACCTGCTTGCCCAGCGACTCCTTGGCCTCGTCGGGCAGGCCGCCCAGCAGCGGGGTCTCGAACAGGCCGGGGGCGATGGTGTTCACCCGGATCTGCGCGCTCGCCAGGTCGCGGGCGATCGGCAGCGTCATGCCGACCACGCCGCCCTTCGACGCCGAGTACGCCGCCTGGCCGATCTGGCCCTCGAACGCCGCGACCGACGCCGTGTTGACGATCACGCCGCGCTCGCCGTCGACCGGCTCGTTCGCGACCATGCGCTCGGCCGCCAACCGGATCACGTTGAACGTGCCGATCAGGTTGACCGTGACGACCTTGGTGAACGCGTCGAGCGGGAAGGCGCCCTGCTTGCCGACGGTCTTGTAGGCGTTGCCGATCCCGGCGCAGTTGATCGCCGCGCGCAGCGTGCCCAGCTCGGCCGCCTTGTCCAGCGCCGCGGTGACCTGGGCCTCGTCGGTGACGTCCGCGGCCACGAAGGCCGCCTTGTCGCCCAGCTTCTCGGCGATCTCGACACCCTGCGACGACGGCAGGTCGACGATCACGACCGACGCGCCCGCGTCGAGCAGCGTCTCGGCGGTGGCGAGGCCCAGGCCCGAGGCGCCGCCGGTGACGAGCGCGACCTGACCGGAGATGTCCATACGGGGTTTCCTCCTGGAGAGCAGAACGGACGGACGGCGGGGACCGGTCACCGGCCCCCGCCGGAACGAGATGGGCTCAGAGCAGCTCGAGGATGGTGGCGTTGGCCTGGCCGCCGCCCTCGCACATGGTCTGGAGGCCGTAGCGGATGCCGTTGTCCTTCATGTGGTGGACCAGGGTGGTCATGATCCGCGCGCCCGAGCCGCCGAGCGGGTGGCCCAGCGCGATCGCGCCGCCGTTCGGGTTGAGCGCCTTGACGTCCGCGCCGATGTCCGCGAGCCAGGCCAGCGGCACCGGGGCGAAGGCCTCGTTGACCTCGAAGGCACCGATCTGGTCCAGCGACAGGCCGGACTTCTTCAGCGCCTTCTGGGTGGCGGGGATCGGGGCGGTCAGCATGATCACCGGGTCGGCGCCCGCGAGGACCGCGGTGTGCACCCGGGCGATCGGGGTCAGGCCCAGCTCCGCGGCCTTCTCCGAGGTCATCATGAGCAGCGCGGCCGAGCCGTCGGAGATCTGGGAGGCGTTGCCCGCGTGGATGACGCCGTCCTCCTTGAAGACGGTCTTCAGCTTGGCCAGGCCCTCGACCGTGCCGCCGCTGCGGATGCCCTCGTCCTTGCTGACGACGGTGCCGTCCGGCAGCGTGACCGGGGCGATCTGTCCCTCGAACCGACCCTCGTTCTGCGCGACGGCGGCCTTCTCGTGGCTGCCGATCGAGAACTCGTCGAGCTGGGTGCGAGACAGCCCCCACTGCTCGGCGATCATCTCGGCGCCGACGCCCTGGTTCGGGAACACCCCGTTGTAGCGGGCGAGGAACTTCTCGCCGAAGGGGTTCTGGCCGTTGCTCGACGTGCCCATCGGCACCCGGGACATGGACTCCACGCCGCCGGCGACCACGACGTCGTACTGGCCCGCGACCAGGCCCGCCGCCGCGAAGTGCACGGACTGCTGGGACGAGCCGCACTGGCGGTCGATCGTCACACCGGTGACGGTCTCCGGGAAGCCTGCGGCGAGGGCGGCGGTCCGCCCGATGTCCATGGTCTGCTCGCCCACCTGGGACACACAGCCCCAGATGACGTCCTCGATGAGGGCGGAGTCGACACCCGCCCGCTCCACGAGCGAGCTCAGGACGTGCGCGGACAGGTCCGCCGGGTGGACTCCGGACAGACCGCCGTTCCGCTTGCCGACGGGGGTGCGTACCGCTTCGACGATGACTGCATCTCGCACGGGTCGAGCTCCTTGTCTCCGTTGCGCGTGGGTCGCCGACGGGGCCCGCACAGCGGGAGCACCGTCGCCTCTCCGCACGGTAGCAGCGAAACAGTCAGAGTTGACCGCGTTGCGGGTGTGGCGTACAGAACAATCGTTCAGATAGCCAGGTCAGGGCCGGGTGCGCGGGCACCCGGCCCTGCGCGGCTAGTTGCCTCCGGCGTTCAGGGTGACCGTCTCGGGCTGGTAGCTCGCCCCCACGACGTCCACGCCCTCGCCCTTGAGCAGCTCGAGCGCCTTGGTCACGTAGTCGTTCGTGTAGGCCTCGGCGTCGGGGTCCTGGGTGAGCACGGTCTGGCCGTCGGCGTTCACCGCGGTCCGGGCCACGCCGACCGTCTGCGCCCACGCCGCCGGGTCGATCGTGCCCGCGCCCGCGGCGGGCGAGGGCCAGATGAGCTTGTTGACCTCGTTGACCTGCCACAGCTGGTGGCTCGCGCCCAGCTTCGAGCCCGCCGCGACCACGATGTCGCGGCACGCGGCGACGTTGTCCCGGCAGTAGGCCCAGCCCTTGATCGAGGCGGCGATGAACCGGGTCGTCTGGTCCTGGTAGGCCGGGTCGGACAGCTTGTCGGTGCTCGCCCAGATCGCGTCCTGCAGCATCGCGGTGCCGTCGGCGTTCCAGTCGACGGTGGTGAAGTCGCTGGGCTGGTACAGCTGCCCGGTGGCCGGGTTGGTCGCCTCCAGGACCTGGGCGTACTCGTTGTAGGACATGGCCTGGGCCGCGTCGATCTCGCCCGAGAGCAGCGCCTGCATGTCGAACTGCTGCTGGACCAGGGTCACGTCGGCGGGCTTGAGGCCGGCCTTCGTCATGCCCGCGAACAGCTCGAACTCGTTGCCGAAGCCCCAGTTCCCGATCTTCTTGCCCGCGAACTGGGCGGGCTGGGTGATGGCCTTGTCCGCGAACGCGACCTGCCGGGTCCCGGAGCGCTGGAAGATCTGCGCGACGTCGGTGATCGCGGCGCCCTGCTCACGGGAGGCGAGGGCCTTGGGCACCCAGGCGATCGCGTAGTCCGCCTGGCCCTGGGCCAGCACGGTCTGCGGGACGATGTCGACGCCGCCCTCCTTGAAGGTGACCTCGAGCCCCTTCTCCCGGTAGAAGCCCTGGTCCGCCGCGGCGATGTAGCCCGCGAACTGGCCCTGGGTGAACCACTGGAGCTGGAGGGTGACCGGGGTCAGGCCGCCGGGGGCCGCGGAGGCGCCACCGGAGGCCTGCTCCCCGGCGGGGGTGGTCGAGCAGGCCACGAGGGCCACGGCCGCGAGCGCGCCCGCCGCGGCGAGGAGCCATCTGGGAGTTCTCACGAGCTACCTCCGGGGGGTCGGGACAGCAGGGTGCGCGTCACGAGCCGCTCGGCGAGCAGCCCGGCCAGGAAGAACAGCAGCCCCAGGACGATCGAGGCGGCGACGAAGGCCCACGCGCGGGCGTAGGCGGTGTTGGCGGCGGCGGAGGAGATCCGGCTGCCGAGCCCGTTCTGCAGCCCGCCGAAGTACTCCGCGACGATCGCGGCGATCACCGCGGCCGGGGCGGCCAGGCGCAGCCCCGTCATCACGAACGGGACGGCGCCGGGCAGCCGGACGAACCGGGTGTACTGCCGCCGGGTCGCGGCGAGGGCGACCATCAGCTCGTCGTGCACCGGGCGGACCTGGCGCAGGCCGCGCGCCGTGGACACGTACACCGGGACGACCACCACGACCATGACGACGAGCCGGCGCGGGATCTCGGTCGTGGAGCCGAACATCGTGGTGAACACGGGGGCGAGCGCCACGATCGGGATCGCGCCGGCCGCCAGGACCACCGGCGTGACCAGATCGGACACCACCCGCACACCGGCGGCGAGGACCGCCAGCAGCACGCCCAGCGCGAACCCGAGGACCAGCCCGACGAGCGCGTTGCCGCCGGTCACCGCGCCCGTGCTCAGCAGCACCGGGAACTGCGCCCCGATCTGTTCGGCGATCGCCGTCGGGGCCGGGAGCAGGAAGGACGGCAACCCGCCGACGGTGACCACGAGCTGCCAGACCACCAGCACCGCGATCCCGAACCCGACCGGCGCAAGGACGCTAGAGGTCCCCCGCCACCCCCCACGTGAGCGAACGGCACTCTCGTTCAGACCTACTGAGCGAGAGTGCCGTTCGCTCACCGGGGTCGGGCGGGTCATGCGGCCGCACCTTTGCGCAGCGCCTCACGCACGGCGGTGACGGTCTCGAAGAACGCCCCCGTCTCGCGGACGTCCTCGACCTCCTCCGGGTCGTCCGGGACCGCTCCCGGACGACGCCCGGCCACGATCTCGGTGATCCGGCCGGGGCGCGGCGACATCACCACGATCCGGTCGGAGAGCACCACGGCCTCGGGGATCGAGTGGGTCACGAACAGCACCGCGGCACCGGTCTCCCCCGCGATCCGCAGCAGCTCGGCCTGCATCCGCTCGCGGGTCATCTCGTCGAGCGCGCCGAACGGCTCGTCCATCAGCAGCAGCTTCGGGCTCGGGGCCAGGGCGCGGGCGATCGCCACGCGCTGCTGCATGCCGCCGGAGAGCTCGGCGGGCCGCGAGCCGGCGAAGTCCGAGAGCCCGACGAGCTCGAGCAGCTCCAGCGCGCGGGTGCGGCGCTCGGCCTTGCCGACCCCGTGGACCTGCAGCGGCAGCTCGACGTTCTGCACGACCGACCGCCAGTCCAGCAGCCCGGCCTGCTGGAAGGCGATTCCGTAGTCCTGGTCCAGCCGCGCCTGCCGCGCGCTCTTCCCGGTGACCTCCACGGTGCCGCCAGTGGGCTGCTCGAGATCGGCGACGACCCGCAGCAGCGTCGACTTGCCACATCCGGAGGGGCCGATCAGGGACACGAACTCGCCCTGGCCGACCGTCAGCTCGATCCCGTCGAGGGCGTGGACCGCCGCGAACCGCTTGTCGAGATCGGCGAGCACGACGGCGTTCACGAGACACTCCCCCGGTAGCGACGCAACCCCAGCTCCATCAGCCCGACCGCGCCCGCCGCGACCAGGCCGAGCACCGCGGCACCGAGGATCGCGGCGTACATCTGCGAGGGATCGCCGGTGGCCGACTGGGCGTACTCGATGATCAACCGTCCGATCCCGCCCCGGGTCCCCGTGGAGATCTCCGCGACGATCGCGCCGACCACCGCGGCGGCCGCGGCCAGCCGCACGGCCGGGACCAGGTGCGGGACCGACGCGGGCAGCCGCAGCCGGAGCAGCGTGGTCCACCAGCCCGCCGCGAGCGAGTGGAACATCTCGACGTCCGCCTTCCGGGGCGAGGTGAGCCCGCGCAGCATCCCGACCGAGATCGGGAAGAAGGCCAGGTAGGAGCTGATCACCATCACGCTCGCCCACGGCTGCCAGGCCCACCCGGCGATCGCGATCCTGCCGCCCCAGCCCGCGACCAGCGGCGCGATCGCGATCAGCGGGACCGTCTGCGAGGCGACCACATAGGGCAGCACGGCCTTCTCCGCCAGGGCGAACCGCTGCATGAGCAGGGCGAGCAGCACCCCGG
>NZ_JACBXB010000198.1 GCF_013870575.1 Pseudonocardia pini | reverse complement strand
TGCCGCCTCGCGACGGCGTCCAGGTACTCCCCCGCCAGACGCCGCACAGCGGCCCCGACCACCCGTCGCACCTGCTGCTGCCGACCGTCCCGACCACAGCCGCATGACCGCTCTGCGCTGGTCAGCTGGTGGAGACGAGGGGAATCGAACCCCTAACCCCCGCCTTGCAAAATCAACTTTGACCGTCCGATGTGGTTCAGACTGTGCCGGTTCGCAGGTCGATCGTTCAGTGCGGGCCGCCCCGGCACGGCGCCAGTTAGATACTTGGCAACACGCATGGCAACAACCCGGACGTGGCATCGCGGACCGCGGCAGAGGCTGCGACGCTCGCCAGAGCGCTGATTGGGGGAATCAACATGGAGGCGCTGCCGCGTCCCGACTGGCTCCGCCCGCTGGGAACTCGCGAGGACGCGATCTTCGAGCACTCGATACCTGTCTCCCCTGCATGGTGGCGAGACGCGCTCGCCAAGACACCCTTCGCCGGGGAAGAGCCGCCCAGCGAGGAGCACCTCACACGCGGGAACCTCTTCGACCTCGCTGAGGACGCCAAACGCTCCGCTCTCGGTGCACGCCGTCTCCTCTGGGCCAGCCTGAGCTGGGGGACGGGGAGACGGCACCGTCTCAACCGCAAGCGCATCGAGTCTGTGGTGCGCGCGTCCGACGGGGGCGATGTGCTCCGCCAAGCAGCTGTTCTCTCTCGGACCGATCCACGGGCTGCTTACCAGGTTCTCCGCCCGACGAAGTCGAACGCGCTCGCGTGCCTCGGGCCGCCCTTCTTCACGAAGTTCCTGTACTTCGCGGGCGGTGGGGACCCCGAGCATCCGTGCCTGATCCTCGACTCCTTCGTCGCTGACACACTGCAGAAGGAGTGCGGGTGGACCTCGCTCACACGGACGGACGTGGTGGCCTTCTGCCACGTACCTCAGATACTGCGAACTCCTTGCCGGCTGGGCAGCTGATTACGCAGCAGCGACCGGAGCAGACGCCGCCGCGGACGAGCTTGAACGCAGGCTCTTCTCACGAGCTCAAGAACGCCGAACCTGACCGACAACCTGCTAGCTAGAGATTAGAAGGCTCGACCACTGGCTAGGCTGGCGCTCGTCCAGGAGTCAACCTGGAAGAGAGACCATTTTTCCTCCGTTGCCCTCGTGCTTGTCTGGTTGCTCGTCGCGGTGGTGGTGTCCAGGGGCGGCGAAGCCGCTCGCGCAGCGACGCGAAGCGCCCTGGACGCCACCACCGCGACGAGATGATCGAGCTGTCGAGGAGCATCGCCGCAACACAGCAGGTAGATGGCTCGTGGCTGTCCCCGCCGTTCGCCTAGACTACGAACCGTCGCGCCGGTGGACCACTACAGAAGGAGCGTCAATTGACTTCCGGGCTTAGAAGTGGGCCAAGTGCGACCACTTACGACGTTGAAGATCTGGTGAGTGAGGCGTGGCGTGGCCATATCCGAGTACCACATTTTCAGCGAGACTTCAGATGGGGACGACAGGACGTAATCCGTCTTTTTGATTCCATCATCAAAGGCTACCCAGTAGGCAGCTTGCTCCTCTGGCTACGACCAGCGGCCGCCCAACGCATTCAGTTGGGCAGTCTGACCATTGATGCCCCTGACACGGGTCGGGCCTTCTGGGTCGTGGACGGCCAACAACGCCTCACTAGCTTGGCAAACGCTCTGCACGAGGATGGCCAGAACGACCCACGATTCGCACTCACCTATGACCTTAAAGGGAAGAGGTTCGCAGGGCGGTCTCCAGGCGACGAATCTTGGCATATCCCGCTTCCAATATTGTTTGACTTGCAGAAGCTCGTCCGGTGGTTCAGCGAGAACCCAGAGATTTCCGAACTCCTGAACGAGGCAACGGCCGTCGCGAAGATTATTCGCCAGTTCCGGGTTCCCGCCTATCAGGTCGAGAATGAGGATGAGACCGTCCTGACGGACATCTTCGACCGAATGAACAACTATGGCAAGCGACTCAGTCGAGCGGAAATTTTCTCCGCCTTGTACGCAGGCGACGAAGGCGCCGACGCAACTACGCTCGATATCGATACTATTGCCGAGAATATCGACAGCAAGCTGCGCTTTGGCATCATAGATGATGACACCGTTCTTCGTGGAATTCTGGCGCGTCGAGCGCCTGATGTGACCCGCGAGATTCGTTCTGAGTTTGACGATCAGGACCGTCGCGGCACGGTGGAGTTTCGCGGAGAAGGTCGGGACGCCGCGTATCAAGCCGGTGAGGAAGCCCTAACCCGAGCGGTACAATTCTTACAGCGAGAGGCTGGCGTTCCACACTTCAGTCTCCTGTCGTATCGCTACCTTTTGATTGTGTTAACGCGCCTCTTCGCTCACCACCCAAAGCCCGACAAGCGGAATCTTCAGCTTCTACGCAGGTGGTATTGGAGGGCCTCGGTCGTTGGTCCGGAGATCTTCAAGGGAAACGTGACCGGCGGCATGCGTTTGCTTGCTTCGCGCGTCTACCCGAACGATCTATCTCGCTCGGTCACCGATCTCCTGGACGCCGTGAATAAGTCGGATCGATCGATGCCTAACCTCCACCGCTTCCGAACGAATGAAGCGTCGACGAAGATGCTCTTGTGCGCTTGGTGGGCGGCGAAGCCAAGGTCGCTAACTACTGGTCAGCCATTTGAGGCACAGAATCTAGCCGATCTGCTTACCGACCGTCCCACAGCCGCCGATGCCGTTCATTACATCTTTCCGCGACGGTCCACTCCACCACAGTTCTCAATGTGGGCAGCGAACCGCATTCTGCTCCCGTCTGAAGACGAGCCGGTAGACGAAGTATTATCCTTCCTAGCGAATAGGAAATCTGAAATTGATGACCGCACATGGATCCATGTTCTCCGCTCACACAACCTCAATCATGCAGTAGTAGATGCGCTCGCGGCCGGGAAGATCGCTGACTTCATTGAAGGCCGAGACTCGCTTCTGCAAGCGAACCTTGAAGCCTTCCTTGAGCGAGAATGTGAGTGGAAGTTCGAGGACACACCCTCACTGTCTGATCTTGTAGTTGATGACGAGGATGATGTCAGCGATCGGCCGTGAATAGTTCAGAAGCGGATGACGCGTTTGGCGTCTGGCTCCGAGACTCACGAGTCGGCCGCCTGACGAAACGCGGCGATCACACCAGGTTCTCGATCGACGAGTCCTATCGCGATGATCCAGAGCGCGAGGTGCTTAGCCTCTACTTCGAGGACGACCTCACTGCGTCTCACAGCTCCACGATGAGGGTCCCTCCGTGGTTCAGTAACCTGCTTCCTGAAGGGCCAACCCGCGACTTAGTTGCGCAGGAACGTGGTGTTGCGCCTACGCGGGAAATGGAGTTGTTAGCCCACGTAGGGAGGGATCTCCCAGGGGCAGTATATGTGCTGCCGGAGCCGGTGACTGAAAACTCACTGGATACAGATCGCGAAGATCTCGACGAGTCAGGTGATCGTTACTTGAGGGACGCAGACGGGAACGATGCTTCGGCTGGCGACCGAGTTCTTGAGTGGCGATTCTCCCTGGCTGGCGTCGGAATCAAGCTGTCGATGCTCACCAAAGAGTCCCGCCTGACCATGCCCGCCCACGGCGAATTCGGCGACTGGATCGTAAAACTGCCTCATCAGGTCTTCCGCAATCTTCCGCAGAATGAGTTCGGCATGATGAAGCTGGCCTCGCTTCTCGGAGTTGATGTTCCGGAGATTCGGCTTGTCTCCAGAGAAGATCTCGGTCTTGACTTCAAGTACTGGCGCAGCAACGAGGAATTTGCCTATGCAACACGGAGGTTCGATCGGAGTCCGGACGGCGGTCGCATACACATTGAAGACCTCGCACAGGTCCGTGGATTCTACCCAGATGATAAGTATCTCGGCAACTACGAGACGGTGGCATCCAACTTCTTTCGAGGTCGCGACGAAGCCGCTCTCATCGAGTTCATTCGCAGGCTCACCCTCAACGTCCTCATAGAAAACAGCGACGCTCACCTGAAAAATTGGTCGCTCATTTACAGCGACCCGCGTACGCCGACAATTGCCCCCGCCTACGATATCGCCTCTGCCGCCCCGTACGACGACATCTTGGACAAGGAGAAGGATCTCGCACTGAAATGGGCGAACTCGCACCGTTATGTGCGGTTTACCTTGAGCTCGGTCGAGCACCTGGAGCACCGCCTGCATGCCAAGGGACTGGGCCTGGCTGACGTTGCGAGAGAGACGGCGATCCGAGCCGCGGAATTTTGGCCGCGCGTCCGCGACGAACTCAACGCCGCGTCAGCAGTCCTCGAAGGCATCGATGCAGCGATCGACAGGCAGTCTCGGCGCCTACTCGGGTGAATTTGTGAGCTGGTGGGTGCGGGGCGCCGTGAGCGGAGCGGCAAGGCGATCCGCACCCACCAGCCTTGATCCATAAGAGGTGCATCCGGCAGTGCGGGCGGACTTGCGTGGTGTCCGCTGCATAGGGTGCGGCAGTGGCCGTGGTGATGCGGGCGTTCGTGCAGCAGAATGTGGCGGACGGAGCTGAGTGGGCAACCGTGCATGGTGTGGCGGAGAAGCTGCTCGCGCACCTGAACGAACCGGAGGCCTTGGAGCAACTCGCGATCGCGAATATGCCGGGCCAGTCCAGCGCGCTCGTGCAAGCCACATTCGCTGAGTTCGCCCGGGACCTGGGCTTCGTCGACGAGTCCAAAGGCCTGTTCGACAGCTACGAGAACCGCGCGCTCCGGCCGGACTACTACCTACCCGTCGGTGCCACCGGCATCCTGCTCGAAGTCGAGCGGGGCAAGACGACGATCAACAACATGGACCTGCTCGACTTCTGGAAGTGCCACCTGTGCGAGCACGCGAACTACCTGTTCCTGATGGTGCCGCAGGAGCTGCGCCAGAACGCCACGATGTCGCCTCGGCGCGAGTTCAACACCGTGGTCAAGCGCATGGCCTCGTTCTTCGTCCCGCGGAACTACACCAACGTCCGCGGCCTGTGCGTCTTCGGCTACTGACCGGCCGGCCCGCTCTCCTTCGAGCTCGGCCGTAGGGTCACCCAGTGCAGCTCGTGGGGTGGGCCGAGGAGACGGCTCGTGATCGCTTGGCGGAGGCGTTGCCGCGTCGGTGGTCGCATGTGCAGGCGGTGGCTCGTCGCGCTGGGCAGCTCTCGGAGGCGCTGGGGGAGGACGGCGAGCTGCTGCACGCTGCTGCGTGGCTTCACGATGTCGGCTATGCCCCGGAGCTGGCGACGACCGGGTTTCATCCTCTCGACGGGGCTCGGTACCTCGTGAGCACGGACGTCCTGGAACGACTCGTCGGCCTCGTCGCGATGCACTCCTCGGCGGCCGCGGAGGCGGAGCTGTTCGGGGTGGCGGATCAGCTGGCGGAGTTCTCCGATGAGCGGACGCTGACGCGGGATCTGCTGTGGTGGTGTGACATGACCATTGGGCCGGACGGGCAGTGCATGTCCTTCGCGGAGCGGATGGACGACGTCCGGGCTCGCTACGGTCCGGACCACTACGTCACGCAGGCCTTGGACGAGGGCATGGCGGAGCGGGTGGGCGCGGTCGAGCGCGCGGAAGCGTGGATCGCCTCGGTCGGGCTGGCGGGTCAGGTGTAGAAGGGCTCTGCCCGTTCCTGGAGTCCGTGGTCGATGCGGAGCCGGATAGAGGGGTGGATGTCCAGGTCGTCGAGCTGGGCGGGGTCGACCCAGCGGACTTCGGAGGACTCGTCGCTCGTGCGCGGCTCGCCGCTGACCTGGCGGGCGCGGAAGCAGATGGAGAATTCCTGGCGGACCTCGCCGTCGTCGTAGGCCATGACGTGGTGGGGGTTGGAGTAGATGCCGATCAGGCCGGTGACCTCGACGGTGATGCCGGTTTCCTCGATGGTCTCGCGGATGACGGCCTCGGTCATGGTCTCGCCGAGCTCGTGGCGGCCACCGGGGATGGCATGCTTGTCGTTGTCGGTGCGGCGGATCATGAGCAGTCGCCCGGCGTCGTCGAGGACGAACGCGGACAGGGCGATGACGATGCTGTTGGGCTTGGGTGCGTCGGGGTCGTCGAGGTAGTCGGTCCGGGTCACGGACTCAATGGTTCACCATGTGGCGGGCTTCGACAGCTTCCAGACGTCGACGAAGCTGCTGGCATAGGTGTCGAACAGGTCCCCGGCGCCGAGTTTGCGCAGGTGCAGGGCGGGGGCGTGGGCTCCAGGTACGCCGTAGACGTGGGCGTTGACGATCATCTGCTCGTCGAAGCGGAAGATCGAGTTGTACAGCGTGGTCTTGTGGAAACGGAACTCGATGCCGGGGGTGTCGAGCAGGGGCTTGTAGGCGGCGAGGCCGTAGCGGATGCGGGCGGCGAGGACGCCCTTACCGAGCTGCTCCTCCTCGCTGCGCAGGGTCACCGCGCGGCAGGCCGGGTCCCCGAAGTTGATCCGGATCGTGACGCCGGCGGCGGCCTTCTCGGACAGGGTGCGGATGAAGTTGGGGCGCTCGACGAGGAACTGCCCGGCGTGCACGAGGGCGTCTATGCGGTCGCGGGCCTCGGTGAGCAGGTGGTCCCACAGATCGAGCGGGACGGCGTTGCGGTGCGGGTAGGCCCCGACGATCTCGGACGCGGCGATGCTGGCCTGACGCTCGGGTGGCAGCGCTGCGGGCCACAGGTACGACTCCGGCTGAGCGAGCACAGCGGCTAAGGCGTTGCGGTGCTTGGGGTACGGGGTGCGATCCTGGGTCATCCAGCGCTCGACCGTCTTGGGGTCGACGCCGATCTTCTCGGCCGCTTCGGCGGTGCTGAGCCCGGCGCTGAGCAGTGCGTCGCGGAGCCGTTCGTTCGCCACTGCCACTCCCGAGGGGACGACTTAAGGGACGACTTAATCGTCCCTCAGACGTCCTCACTTGTCCAGCCGCGTGGTGAAGCCGTCCACGGAATCTGCGGAGAGTGAGTAGCCGACGGACACCGGGTCGGCCGGGTCCGCGGACCTCACGGAGTCACCTGTGATGCAGGGCAACACGCACGCCGCCTACAACAAGTTCCCCAGCTCGATGGAGCAGCTGATGCCCTTCGGGGCCTGGTTGGTCTCCGGTGTCGAGCCGATCAAGGACTTCGACGCGTCCGGGCGCGGTCCGGACGAGTTCGTGCAGGCCAGGGACAAGGACACCGGGCTTCCGCTGTGGATGGTCACGGTGCAGTCCGGGGACCTGGAGAACGCCCCGGCCTGGCTGCACCGGTTGAAGGTCAAGGTCGTCGCCGAGCGCCAGCCGGAGCTGCCGCCGGTCATGCCGGGCACCCCGTTCCGGCCGGTCTACCTGGAGGGGCTCGTCGTCGTCCCGTACATGGACGACAAGGCGTGCACGCCGGCCGAGCCAGGACGCCGCCACCGCTGCCGGGCCAAGGTCGCCTACTCGGTGCGGGCTTCAGGCATCCGGGCGCCGAAGACCACCGAGCGCCCGGCGCCGAGCCAGGAGAACGCGGCATGAGCGCCCCGACCGTGATCCCCGCTTCCGTCCTCGTCGACCGCGCCCTCACCCGACTCTGGCGGGCCAAGACCGCCGCGTTCCGGATGCCGTACGACACGCCCGCGCAGTCCGCGGCCCGTGCCCGCACGATCGCCGACCTGTTCGGCCGTGAACGACACTGGTGGGAGGTGCTGACCCGGCACAGCTCCTCCGAGGTCGCCTGGCCCTACCGGCAGGCGGTCATCGAGGCGTCGGCCAAGGCCCGCGGGGATGCGATCTTCTGGAACG
Organism: Pseudonocardia pini; assembly: GCF_013870575.1. Classification (GTDB taxonomy): domain Bacteria; phylum Actinomycetota; class Actinomycetes; order Mycobacteriales; family Pseudonocardiaceae; genus Pseudonocardia; species Pseudonocardia pini. The sequence continues at coordinate 291 of NZ_JACBXB010000198.1, read as the reverse complement.
AGACCGCCGCCTTCTGGACCGCCCGCGCCAACGGCGCGACGGCCGATGAGGCGGACGCCGCGAGGTGGTCGGCATGAGCACCGATCGTGTCCTCGCCCGCGTCCGGAAGGTCGTCGGCACCGCAGGCCTGGAGCGCCTCGGCCCCGGCGGAACCCGCTCGACGCTGCGGGCGCTGCTGTTCGACGGCGCTGGGGTCCCCGCCTGGCACCAGGCCGCCGCCTGCCGGGACCTCGGCTCGGAGGCGTTCTTCGTCGACTCCGCCCCGGACGCGGACCTGCGGGTGCAGGCGGC
>NZ_JACBXB010000197.1 GCF_013870575.1 Pseudonocardia pini | reverse complement strand
CCGTTCAGGAGACTGCTCGCGTGCCCGTTCGCGTACCCGTTGGCCGGGGCGTGCGCGTTCACGGCGTACCCGTTGTCCGCGTGACCGTTCTGCGCCGCGTGGCCGTTCTGGGCGTGGGCGGCGGTGCCGTTCGGGGCGGTGCCGTTCGGGGCGGCGCCGTTCGCCGCGTGTCCGTTGACCGCGTGTCCGTTGACCGCGTGTCCGTTGACCGCGTGTCCGTTGACCGCGTGTCCGTTGACCGCGTGCCCGTTGACCGCGTGCCCGTTCGCGGGCTGCGGGCGGGGCGCGGCGGCCGCGGGGACCTCCGCCTCCAGCGCACCGAGGGTCTGGCCCTTCCTGCTGGCCCGGCGCCGCTCGGCCGCCAGCGTGCGCAGCACGCGGGTGCCGTCGGCGAAGGTGCGCAGGTTGGTGTCCCCGAACATGCGCTCGCGCTCGTAGGACGGCACCTCGGTGACCCGCAGCTCGGCGGCCGCGACGCGGCAGGCGAGGACGGTCTCGATCTCGAACCCGTCCCCCCACAGCATCGACCCGTCACCCGGCGCTGGAGCGTCCACCGCCGGCAGCTCCAGAAGCGGCAACAGGTCGGCCCAGAAGGCGTTGTAGCCGTAGCACAGGTCCGAGTGCCGGGTGCCGAACAGCATGTTGGCCACGCCGTTCAGCCCGGCGTTGCCGCTGCGGCGCAGCAGCGTGATGTCGTCGCTGCCGCCCCCGCGCGCGAAGCGCGTGCCCTTCGCGAAGTCCGCGCCCCCGATCAGGGCCGAGACGAACGCGGGGATCTCGGCGGGGTCCGCCGAACCGTCCGCGTCGAACATCACGATGATGTCCCCCGTGGCGGCCGCGAAGCCGCATGCCATCGCGTTGCCCTTGCCCTTGCGCGTCTGCTCGACGATCCTCACCCACGGCAGGACGCGGCGGGCGGTCTCCACGGTCCCGTCGACGGAGTTGCCGTCGACCACGATGACCTCGTGCACGGCGGGGCGCACGGCCGCGATCGCGGGCAGCACCACCTGGAGGTTGCGCGCCTCGTTGCGGGTCGGTACCACGACGGACACCGTCGGCTCTTGACTGCGCTGCATCGCAGTTCTCCCCCTCATCGCACGTCCTGTGCGTGTCTACTGACGTCTTGGCGTCCGACTGCTGCAGGTCGAGCTGTCACCCGTTTCTCCGTCATCAATCGGGTTATCTGACGACCGCACGGAAGCGTTACGTGACCCCCGTCGACTGTGATGCTGCGGTTGTCACCCGATCGGACCGGCATGCGCCACACCATCGTGACTCCGCGGTGGCCGCCCTCGTCCGGATGCACGTCACGAACCTAACGGACAGTGCCGTCGGCCCACCGACCCGGGCCCGTGCGAACCCTCGGTAGAGTGCCCGGCCATGCGCTCCGACCTCCCGTCCACCCACTCCGACCTGCGCACGCGGTGACCGTCGGCGGCCCGGGCGGACTGCCCCTCGGCTACCAGCCGACCATCTCCGTCGTCGCGGCGGTCACGGACGGCGACGAGCACCTCGGCGAGACGATCGGCTCCGTGCTGGCCCAGACCGAGCGCGAGTTCGAGCTGGTGCTGTTCGACAACGCCAGCCGGGACTCGACCCTCGAGGTCATGCGCTCGTTCTCCGACCCGCGGATCCGGGTGGCCCGCACGGGCGAGCGCCTGCCCCGCAGCGAGGCCCGCAACCGGGCGCTGCAGCTCTGCCAGGCCCCGTTCGTCAAGACCGTCGTGGACGGCGACCTGCTCCACCCGCGCTGCCTCGAGCTGCAGTCCCAGCCGCTGCTCGACGACCCGGGGCTCGCGATCGTCGCCGCCCGCAGGCACGTGGTGGACGACCGCAGCCGCGTCCTGGTCCCGCGTCGCGGGCTGAACGGGCTCATCGGCACCCGCAGCGGGGACGAGGTCGCGCGCAAGATCGTCCGCAGCCGGGCGAACCTGATCGGCGACGCCTGCAACGTGCTGTTCCGCCGGGAGAGCTTCGCCGCGGCGGGTGGCTGGCGCGGCAGGCGTGACGAGCTGCTCGACCTGGACTGCTGGCTGCGCCTGCTCCACCACGGGGACTTCCTCGGCCGCCCGGAGCCGTTGGCCGCCGTCCGCATGAACTCCTCGCCCGGCCAGCCGGGCTACGCGGACCGGGTCCGCGGGGAGCACCACGCGATCGTCGCCGAGCTCACGGACTCCCCCACCTACCAGGTCCGGGCGATCGACCGGGCGCTCGGCGCGATGACCGCGCCGGTCGGCGCCGTCCGCCGGGCCGGCCTGGGCGTGATCGCGGCGCGGTCGGCGAAGCGGTCCGAGAAGGAACGGGCCAAGGAGCTCGCGGACGCCTGACGGGCGCCCGAGTCCGGGAGTGGTCACGCTCGGGGTCACGCAGGGCAGTCGACACCCGGCCGTAGCGGCACGGTCCAGCCCAGGTGACCGGCATCACCCCCTCCGAACGAACAGTCGCACACCCACTGCTCTCACCAAGACTTGGCAACAACCACGCCGAGGTGTTGAGCTGTAGGAACGCGTCGACCCCGGCGCCGTCGGACGGTTCCTGGAGGCCCCGTGGTCACCGCGATGCACATGAGCGACGGGCTGGTGAACGCCCCGACCGCGCTGTTGTTCGGCGCGATCGCCGTCGTCGGCCTGGCGTTCTGCCTGATGAGGGCCCGCGCGGACCTCGACGAGCGCACCGCGCCGATGGCCGGGCTCGTCACGGCGTTCGTGTTCGCCGTCCAGATGATCAACTTCCCGATCCTGCCGGGCGCGAGCGGGCACCTGCTCGGCGGCGCGCTCGTCGCGATCCTGGTCGGCCCCTACGTCGGTGCGGTCTGCATCGCGATCGTGCTGCTGGTGCAGGCCCTGCTCTTCGCCGACGGCGGCCTCACCGCCCTGGGCACCAACGTCACGAACATGGCGCTGATCGGCGTCTTCACCGGCTACGGCGTGGCCCTGCTGCTCCGCCGCCTGGCGCGGCGTGGCAAGGGCGGGCTGGTCGCGACCGCGTTCGTGGCGGCCTTCGTCAACACCGTCGTCGCCTCCCTCGGGTTCGTGCTGCAGTACGCGGCCGGCGGCGCGGGCGGTGCCTCGCTCGGCACCGTGTTCGCCCTGATGGTCGGACTCCACGCGCTGATCGGGATCGGCGAAGGGGTGATCACCGCGGCCACCGTCGGCGCCGTGGCCGCCGTCCGGCCGGACCTGGTCTACCTCCTGCGCGGGACGGCACCCGCCCTCGTCCGGAAGGAGGCCTCGGCATGAGGGCCCGGTTCTGGATCGGCTTCCTGGTCGTCGCGCTCGCCGTCGCGGGCGGGCTCTCGTACTTCGCCAGCTCGGACCCGGACGGCCTCGACACGGTCGCGCTGAACGGCTGCACGGTCACCGAGACCACCGCGGGAGAGCAGCTGGACGGCACGTGCATCGCCCAGAACGCGGGCGAGCACCACACGGCGGGCTCCCCGCTCGCGGACTACTCGGTGTTCGGCGGGGACGGGACCGTCGGGCTCGCGGGCGTGATCGGCGTGCTCGTGACGCTCGTCCTCGCGGGTGGGCTCTTCTGGCTGCTCCGTTCGCGCACCCCGAACCGGAGGGAGTAGGTGGGCGCGGGCCACGCCCATCCGCTGCACCTGCCGCGCGAGTCGGTCGTGCACCGGCTGCCTCCGCAGATCAAGATCGTCGCGGCGTTCCTCGGCGTCCTCTGCGTGGTCGCCACCCCGCGCGAGGCGTTCCCGGTGTTCGCGGGCTACCTCGCGGTGCTCGTCGGCGTGTGGGTCGCGGCCCGGATCCCGCCGGGCTGGATCCTGCGGCGCTCGCTGATCGAGGCGCCGTTCGTGGTGCTGGCGGTGCTGCTGCCCTTCACCGGGCCGGGGCCGCAGGTCGAGTGGCTCGGGCTCACGCTGTCCGAGCCCGGCCTGCTCGGGGCGTGGAACATCCTGGTCAAGGGCACCCTCGGCGTCCTGACGTCGTTGACCCTCGCCGCCACGACGCCCATGCGGGACCTGCTCGTCGGCCTGCAACGGCTGCACGCCCCCGCGATGGTGACGACGATCACCACACTCATGCTGCGCTACATGGAGGTCATCGCGGGCGAGGCCCGGCGGATGCGGCTGGCCCGGCTCTCCCGCGGCCACGACCCGCGCTTCCTCTGGCAGGCCGGCGCGACGGCCCGCGGCGTCGGGGCGCTGTTCCTGCGCTCCTACGAGCGGGGCGAGCGGGTCCACCTGGCGATGCTGTCCCGCGGCTGGACGGGTGCGATGCCGGTCCTGACCGCCGACACGACCACCCGGGCCGACTGGGTCCGCGGCCTCGCGCCGGTCGGGATCGCCGCCCTGCTGGCCGTGACGGGGTGGGTGATCGCGTGACCCAGCTCCAGACGGAGGATGTGCGGGTGCCCGTCGCCCCGCCGTCGCTCCTCGTGCGCGACCTGCTGTTCGCCTACCCCGACGGCCACCAGGCCCTGCACGGCGTCGACCTGCGGATCGAGCCCGGCGAGCGGGTGGCCCTGCTCGGGCCCAACGGGGCGGGCAAGACGACCCTCGTGCTGCACCTCAACGGGATCCTCGCCGCGGGCGCGGGCTCGGTGGAGATCGCGGGCCTGCCGGTGGAGAAGCGGCACGTCCAGGAGATCCGACGGCGGGTGGGCATCGTCTTCCAGGACCCGGACGACCAGCTCTTCATGCCGACGGTGCGCGAGGACGTCGCGTTCGGCCCGGCGAACTTCGGCCTCGCCCCGGCCGACGTCGCGCACCGGGTGACCGAGGCGCTCGCGGCCGTGGGCATGGCCGAGCACACCGACCGCTCCCCGCTGCACCTGTCGGGCGGGCAGCGCAGGCGGGTCGCGCTGGCCACCGTGCTGGCCTGCGATCCCGAGATCCTGGTGCTGGACGAGCCCTCGTCGAACCTCGACCCGGTGGCCCGCCGCGAGCTGGCGGAGGTGCTGCTCGGGCTGGGCCGGACCATGCTGATGGTCACCCACGACCTGCCCTACGCCCTGCAGCTCTGCCCGCGCAGCGTGATCCTCGACGACGGCGTGGTGGTCGCGGACGGCCCCACCCGCGACCTGCTGGCGGACCGGGAGCTCCTGGCGAGACACCGCCTGGAGCTCCCGTTCGGCTTCGCCCTCTAACCGCGTTATGGAGCCACAACTGTCGTCTCCCCCCTCGCGAACGACAGTTGTGGCTCCATAATGCCCGGTGGTCAGCGGGGTGGGGCCTCCTCCGACCAGTCGCCCGTCGTCGGGACGCCGTTGGGCGGGGTCACCGTCTCGTCCCCCGCGCCGATGCCCAGCCGGGACGCGCCGCCGATCTCGCGCGGGGTCGGCTCGCCGATCGCGGGCACCTCCTGGTTGGCCTGCGCGGTGGCCGCCGCGACCTGCGCGGCGATCTCCGGGTCGCCGGAGGTGTCGAACCAGCTCCGGACGGACTCCTCGTCCTCCTCCGGACGGGAGTCGACGCCGTCGTCGGGCGAGGGGGTGTACTTGAAGACGCCGTCCTCGCCGGGGGCACCGAGCATCCGGGTGAAGCCCTCCAAGGCCTTCCCGAAGTCCGACGGCACCAGCCAGACCTTGCTCGCCTCGCCCTTGGCCATCTCCGGCAGCGTCTGCAGGTACTGGTAGGCGAGCAGCTCCGGTGTGGGGCGGCCGGCCTTGATCGCGGCGAACCGCTTCTCGATCGCCTTCGCCTCACCCTGCGCCCGCAGGTACTGCGACGCCCGGTCGCCCTGCGCCCGCAGGATCTGCGACTGGCGCTCGGCCTCGGCGTTGAGGATCGCCGCCTGCTTGGCGCCCTCCGCGGTGAGGATCTGCGCCTGCTTGTTGCCCTCCGCGCTGCGGATCGCGGACTCCCGCTGGCCCTCCGCCGTGAGGATGGTGGCCCGCTTCTCGCGGTCCGCCTTCATCTGCCGCTCCATGGACTCCTGGATCGACGGCGGCGGGTCGATGGCCTTGATCTCCACCCGCTCCACCCGGATCCCCCACCGGCCGGTGGCGTCGTCCAGCTCGCCGCGCAGCACGCTGTTGATCTGGTCGCGGGAGGTGAGCGTCTCCTCCAGCGTCATCCCGCCGACGACGTTGCGCAGCGTCGTCGTGGTGATCTGCTCGACGCCGGTGATGTAGTTCGAGATCTCGTACACCGCGGACTTCGGGTCGTTGACCCGGAAGTAGACGACGGTGTCGATGTTGACCGTCAGGTTGTCCTGCGTGATCACCGGCTGCGGCGGGAAGCTCACGACCTGCTCGCGCAGGTCGATCCGCTCCCGGATCCGGTCCACGAAGGGCACCAGGAACGCCAGCCCCGGGTCCTGGGTGGTCTTGTAGCGGCCGAGCCGCTCGATCACCGCGGCCGTGGCCTGCGGGACGATCTGGATCGACTTCGCCACCGTGATGACCGCGAACAACACGATCAGCACGACGACGACCAGCACTGTGATGTCCACGTCTCCCCCTCTACTCCGCGAGCACGAGTGCGGTGGCGCCCTCGATGCGCATCACCGTGACCCGCTCGCCTGGCTCCATGACCTGCTCGTCCAGGAAGGCGCGGGCGGACCACTCGTCCGGCCCGATCCGGACCCGGCCGCCGTGCCCGTCCACCCGTCGGGAGACCACCGCCGAGCTCCCCACGATCTTCTCGCTGTGCTGCTGGTAGCCCTCGATCGACTTCTGCGCCCGGCGCTTCAGCGCCGGGCGGACCCCGAGCAACAACAGCACCGACGCGACGGCGAACACCAGCGAGCTGCCGAGCCACTCGAGCCCGAACGCCGCCGAGCCCCCGGCCGCGGCCAACGCGCCCACGCCGAGCATCGCCAGGACGAACTCACCCGCCAGCATCTCCCCGGCGAGCAGCACGATCCCGGCGATCAGCCAGATCAACGGAACCATGTGACCAGCATGTCACGGGCGGGGTCACAGGGTGGTGCCGATGATCATTTCGGGTCGGTATCGACCGTCACGAAGTCGATCAGCTGCTCCACCGCGCCGATCAGGGACGAGTCCAGGTCGCGGAACGACTTCACCGCCCCCAGCACGCGTCGGGCCCCGTCCGCGGGCTCGCCCCAGCGCAGCGCCGCGCAGACCCCGGTCTTCCAGTCCGTGCCGCGCGGGATCCGCGGCCACGCCCGGATGCCGACGGCGGCGGGCTTCACGGCCTCCCAGACGTCGACGAACGGGTGCCCGGTCACCTTCACGTGCGGGCCGGCCACCGACGCCGCCTGCCGCGTCTCCATGGTGCCCGCGACGAGGTGGTCGACCAGGATCCCCAGCTTGCGGTGCGGCGCGGGGCCGAAGTCCCGGACGGCGGCGGCGAGGTCGTGCACGCCGTGCAGCGGCTCGACGACGATCCCCTCCACCCGCAGGTCGTGTCCCCAGACCGTCTCCAGCAGCGAGGCGTCGTGGATGCCCTCGACCCAGATCCGGGAGGCGCGGGCGGTGCGCGCCTTGAGGTTCCCCACCCGCACCGACCCCGACGCGCTGCGCACCGGGGCCTGCTTCGCCGCGGGCTTGACCAGCGTGGCCGGCGCACCCTCGTACAGGAACGCGGCCGGGCGCAGCGGGAACACCCGGCGCCTGCCGTGTCGGTCCTCGAGCGTCACGTCGCGGATGTCGACCCGCACGACCGCGCCGCAGAAGCCGCTGGCCGGGTCCTCCACGACGAGCCCGGGCTCGGCCGGGACCTCCGGGATCGCCTTGCGTGTCCGCGTGCGTGTCCCGTCGGTGCCGAACAGACCGCGGTAGTCGTGGGTGCGGGGCATGTCCGCGGTTGTATCCCAGGCCCGTGCGGGTGCCCGGGAGGACACGCCGGCGGGCACCGGAACGGCCTGACCGCTCACCGAACGTCACAGACCGTCACCCGCACGGCAGAGGCCGAGGCCCCCGGGACGGTGATTAACCTGGCGACCGTGCCCCGCCCCTCCGCCACCTTCGCGGTGTGGTCCTCGGCCTGGCTGGCCGGGTCCGCCGCACCGGACGACGTGCTGGACGCCCTGGTCCCCTGGGCCGAGGCGCACGACGTCGTCGCCGCCGACGAGGCCACGGCGGCCGCCACGGACCTCCCCGCCCCCGGCGCGCCCGTCTCCTCGTTGACCTTCCTGTTCGCCGCCCTGCGCCGCGCGC
>NZ_JACBXB010000196.1 GCF_013870575.1 Pseudonocardia pini | reverse complement strand
CGGCAGGGCAGGCTCATGCGCGCGCTCGCAGGCGCCCCGGGCGTCCGCGTGCCCGAGGTCCTGTTCGACGACGAGGGCGCCCCACCCCAGGTGCCCCCGTTCCTGGCGATGTCCCTCATCCCGGGCGACTGCGTGGAGCCGTCGCTCGCCGCGCGCGGTGCGGTTCCCCCGGACCAGGTGCGTTCCCGCGCGCTCGACGCGGCGCGGATGCTGGCCGCGTTGCACGCCGTCGACGTCCGCCGCGCGCTGCCGGACGAGGCGCCGCAGCCCGTCTCGGCCGAGATCGACCGCTGGACCACGGCGTTCACCACGGTCCCCGAGGACCTCCGGCGCGGGTACGAGGAGGTCGCGGACCTGTTGCAGCGCACCGTCCCCGCGCCGCTCGCGCCGGTCGTCACGCACGGGGACTACCGGTTGGGCAACACCCTGTGCGAGGGCGGTCGGGTCACCTCGATCATCGACTGGGAGATCTGGTCGCTGGGCGACCCGCGGATCGACGTCACCTGGCTGACGTTCTTCACCGACGAGGCCGCCCACCCCGCCGCGGTGTCGACCGAACCGACGGGCATGCCCACGAAGGCCGAGCTCGTCGCGGCCTACGAGGAGGCGCGGGGTCAGCGGGTGCTCGACCTGTCGTGGTTCGAGGCGCTCACCAAGTACAAGGAGTCCGCCGCGACCGCGTTGCTGATCAAGCGAGCACGCAAGGGCGGGTCCGAGGGCGAGATGCACGACCGCATGACCCCGGCCCTCCCGGTGCTGCTGGCCGAGGCCACCGAACTGGCGTCCGCGTACCCGGGGGCGTGAACGCCGACGGTCGGTCACCACGTCGAACTGCCCCGCCCATGATCACCGCTTCGGCGCGCGGACCCGCGGTGGGCGCGGCCCGCGGTTCCGAAACGGCGATCATGCCCGGACAGAGGCGCTCTCTCCAGAGAGCCACGGGCCCGCCCATGATCACCATTCCGGCACGCAGAACCGCGGTCAGCACGGCCCGCAGTTCCAAAACAGCGATCATGCCCGGACAGACGGCGCCCACCCCGGAGAGCCACAGGCCCGCCCATGATCACCACTCCGGCACGCAGAACCGCGGTGAACGCGGTCCACCGTGCCGAAACGGCGGTCATGCCTGAACCGGCGACGCTCACCGCAGAACTGACACGTGCCCCGCCCATGATCACCGCTCCGACACACGGGACCGCGGGAGACGCGGCCCACGGATCCGAAACAACGATCAAACCCGAATAGTCGACGCTCGTCCCAGCACTGAGCCGCACCCCACCCATGACCACCGCTTCGGGACGCGGAACCGCGGTGACCGCGGCCCACGGCACCCGAGCACCGATCATGACCCGAAACCCGAGCTCGGCCGATCCGCCGTGATCACCACCCCGGCGCCTGGAACCGCACAAGGCGCGGCCCCAGCTCCGAAATGTTGATCATGCCCGGATCAGCGACGCTCACCGCAGAACTGACACGCGGCCGCCCATGATCACCGGTCCGGCACGCGGGACCGCGGGCAACTCGGCCCGCAGTTCCGAAACGGCGATCAAGCCCGGACAAGCGGCAGCCTCAGCGATGAACTGCTCCCTAACCATGATCACCGCTTCGGCACCCGGGACCGCGGTGACCGCGGCCCACAGCACCCGAGCACCCGAGCATGACCCGAAATCCGAGCTCGCCACCCACCACGCTCCACCCATGATCACCACCCGGGCACGCAGAACCGCGGTAAGCGCAGCCCACCGTGCCGAAACGGCGATCAGGCCCTACCAGGCGACGCTCGCCCCAGCACTGAGCCACGCCCCATCCATGATCACCGCTTCGGCACCCAGGACCGCGGTGACCGCGGCCCACAGCACCCGAGCACCCGAGCATGACCCGAAATCCGAGCTCGCCACCCACCACGCTCCGCCCATGATCACCACCCGGGTACGCAGAACCGCGGTAAGCGCAGCCCACCGTGCCGAAACGGCGATCAAGCCCTACCAGGCGACGCTCGCCCCAGCACTGAACCGCGCCCCATTCATGATCACCACTTCGGGACGCGGAACCGCGGTGACCGCGGCTCACCGCTCCCGAACACCGATCATGACCCGAGACCCGAGCTCGCCGGTCCGCCCATGATCGCTACCTCGGCATCTGGAGCCGCGATACCCGCGGCCCGCCGCGCCGAGACGGTGATCATGTACCGGCAGGGCTCATGGAGCTCGGCGGTCGAGGTGGGCTCGGGGCCGATGGCGCCATGCCTGGGCGGCCGCTGCTCAGACCGCGACCTCGGCACGGCAGTCCACGGCGAGCGCGCCGCCGTCGGTGTGCAGCTGCAGCGCCAGCTCGGCGCGCTTCTCGCCCTCCGCCTCGAACTCCCGCACCACCACTCCCCCGGCCCGCAGCCGGTCGCCGCGCCAGACCAGCTCGCGGAACCGGGTGCGGAAGAGTCGCACCGACTCCGCCCCGTACAGGTCGGTCAGGTGGGCGGCGAGGTAGCCCGCACCGAGCATCCCGACCCCGAACGCCTCCGGGTAGCCGGCGCTGCGGGCGAGCTCGTCGTCGTGGTGCATGGGGTTCATGTCGCCGCTCGCGCCCTGGTAGCGCACGATGTCCGTCATCGTCAGCGGGCCGTACCGGCGCTCGGGCAGCTCCGACGGCGGCAGCGCCCGCCGCTCACCGCGCCCGGCGGGCGCGGGAGACGACCCGGTCAGGTAGGCGGAGGTGTACCGACACTCCGCACGCAGCGCACCGGGCCCGGAAGCCTCCCGATCGGGCGACCCCGGACCGTGGAACTCCACCGCGAAGTGCACCAGCAGCATCCGTCCGCCCCGGCGGCCCTCCTTGGCGGTGACCCCGTCGAACCGCAACCGGGTCTCCAGCACGTCGCCCGCCCGCGGCGGCGGACCCGCGAACACGTACTCCTGCTCCAGCGACAACAGTCTGCGGACGTCCGCCTCGATCCCGGCCTCCTCGAACGCCGCCGCGGCCTCAGGGGTCTCGAAGACCGCGCTCAACCGTTCCCAGTACACGACGGTGGCCAGGAACGTGGGCGGGACCGGCGGGGTGTCCGTGGCCAGGTACTCCGGCCGGTCGGCGCCGGTCGCCAGCGCGTACTCCCGGACCTTGCCCAGCTCGATCGGCATCCGTGCCACGCATTGAGGATACCTAATAACCGGCCGTCGGTATAGGCTCGCGGCACACCGACCTCGACGAGGAGGACACCCGTGCCCGTCCGCGGACTGGAGCCCGGCCGCCGCGCCGCGCTGATCGTCAACGAGTGCCAGAACGCCATGATCTCGGCCGAGCACAGCGACAACGCCGGGCTCGTCGGCGAGATCGCGTCCCGCGGCGTGGTCCCCACGATCGCGGCGCTCGCGGCCGCGTTCCGGGCGGCGGGCCTGCCGGTCGTGCACTCGACGATCGTGCTGCGCCCCGACGGGCTCGGCACCGCGCCCTCCTGCCTGCTGCTCGGTGTCCTGCGCAAGAAGGGCGCCGTGGTCGAGGGCAGGCCGGGCGCGGAGATCCATCCCGACCTCCGCCCGCAGCCCACGGACCACGTCTCCCGACGGCTGCACGGCCTCTCCCCGTTCCACGGCACCGAGCTCGAGTCGGTGCTGCGCGAGCAGCGGGTCGACACCGTGGTGGTCACCGGTGTGTCGACCAACGTCGGGGTCCCCGGGACCTGCTTGGAGGCGCTGAACCGCGGGTTCACCGCGGTCGTCCCCGAGGACGCCGTCGCGGGCAGCAGCCGCGAGATCCACGACTTCCAGATCGCGAACATCCTCCCGCTGCTCGCCACGGTGACCACCGCGGTCGAGGTCAGGGCGGCTCTCTAGCGTCCCGCACCGCGACCCCACCACCTCTCTCCACGGCCCGGACCCACGCACGCGGCGGTGCCGGTCCCGCGAGTACACCCGGTACGAGCCTCGGACCGTTCGCCTGGCGTGAGGTGGACCTGGATCCGCCGAACCCCCCACGTCGCTGGACGGCCCAGGCCCAGACCCGCGGCAGTCCGCGGTCCGGCGGGTTCACCCCGAACGAAACCCGGACCGCCCGGCCCACCTGAACCTGGATCCCCCGCGCCCACCTCTCGACGGCCCAGGCCCAGACCCGCGGCGGTCCGCGGTCCGGCGGGTACACCCCGAACGAAACCCGGACCGCCCGGCCCACCTGAACCTGGATCCCCCGCCCCCACCTCTCGACGGCCCAGGCCCAGACCCGCAGCGGTCCGCGGTCCGGCGGCTTCACCCCGAACGAAACCCGAACCGCGCGGCCCACCTGAGCCTGGATCCCCGTCCCCACCTCTCGACGGCCCAGGCCCAGACCCACAGCGGTGCGCGGTCCAGCAGTGTCACCCTGTACGAGTTTCGGACCGCCGGCCGGCTTGCGAGCCTGGCCCCCGCAGACCTGGTGCGGCCCCTAGAGAAGGCGGTCGCGGAGCAGGAACTTCTGGATCTTCCCCGCGGGGGTGCGGGGCATCTCCTCCACGATCTCCAGACGCTCGGGCGTCTTCTGCCGCGCCAGACCGGCGGCGGCGAAGTGCGCGCGGACCGCCTCGAGGTCGAGCGTGGCGCCCGGCCGCAGCACGGCGACCGCGCAGACCCGCTCCCCCATCCGTTCGTCCGGCAGCCCGATCGCCGCGGCCGCCACGACGGCGGGGTGCTCGGCGAGGACGTCCTCGACCTCCTTGGACGAGATGTTCTCCCCGCCCCGGATGATGATGTCCTTCTTCCGGTCGGTGATCGTGAGGTAGCCCTCGGGGTCCAGCCTGCCGATGTCACCGGTGCGGAACCAGCGGCCGGGCAGGAAGGCCTCGCGGTCCAGGCTCGTGTCCGTGTACCCGACGAACAGCTCGCCGCCGCGGGTGACGATCTCACCCTCCACCCCCGCGGGCACGTCCTCGCCGAAGCCGTCGACCAGCCGGATCTCGGTGCCTGCGAGGATCCGGCCGTCGGTGTGGGCGCGCTTGTCGAGCGGGTCGTCCACGGTGCCGGAGCTGATCGTCGGGTGCTCGCTCGACCCGTAGCAGCGGTAGGCCGGGATGCCCGCCGCGTCCGCCCTCTCGATCAACGACGGCGGCACCCCGGCGGCACCGACCATGAACTCGCACAACGACTCCAGCGTGGCCGTGCCCTTCTCCTGCTCGTCCAGCAGGCCGGCCAGCTGCACCGGCGCGCCGACGCCGTAGGTCAGCGCGTACTCGTCGACGAGACGGGCCGCGCGCGCCGGGTCCCAGGCCTCCTGGACCACCGTGGGCGTCCCGTGGACCAGGATCCGCAGGAGGCCGAGCAGGCCTGCGACGTGCCCGGCCGGGAAGATCGCGAGCTGCCGCACGGTGTGCCGGGTGCGCCGGACCAAGGAGGGCGAGAACAGCTCGGCCAGCAGCGACCGGTGGGTGTGCTGCACGCCTTTCGGGTCCGCGGTGGTGCCGGAGGTGTAGACGAGCATCGCGCGCGAGTCCGGGTCCGGGTCGGGCGGGGTGAAGGGGCCGGCGAGGCCCGCGAGGGCGGTCATGCCCGACGGCACGGGGTCGCCCGCCACGACCACCGTGCGGAGCGACTCCGGGCGCTCGGCGGCCACCATGCCGGCGACCATCCCGGCGTGGTCCCGGCCCCGGACGGTCGAGGGCACGACCAGCGCCACCGCGCCGGACTGGCGCAGGATGAACCCCAGCTCGCGCGGGCCGTAGATCAGCACGATGGGCAGCAGCACCGCCCCGCAGAGCGCCACCGCCGCCTGCACCACGGCGCTCTCGTACGTGCTGCCCAGCTGGACCGCCACGACGTCGCCGGGCCCGATCCCCTTGCCCTGCAGGGCCCCCGCGACCTGCTCGGCGTCGGCGACCAGTCCGCCGACCGTGGTCTCGCGGGTCCCGGCCGAGCCGGTGAACACCACCGGGACCGCCGCGTGCCGTCGCCCGCCCGCCGCGATCTGCGCCGCGAGCGTGAGCTCCCGCCCGGTGTCCAGTGCGACCGCACCGATGGAGTCGGTCATGAAGGCACCTCCGCGCGCGCCCGCCGTCGGACGCCACAAATTGAGTACCCTCATCAAGCCCGATGGACCAGGCCGTGTCAAGACCTAGTGTCCCGCACCGCAAGTCCGGTGCACATGTCGGCGGATCCAGGTTCGCGCAGGCAAGGCAGCCGGTCCGAGGCTCGTACCGGGTGTACTCGCCGGACCGGCAACGCCGCCTGCGTAGGCCTGGGCCGTCGAGATATGTAGCGGACTTGCGGTGCGGGACACTAGTGGTACCAGGCCGTGAGTGCCTCGAGATGGCGGCGCATGCGGTGCCGGGCCACGGCCTCGTCCCCGTCGAGCAGCGCCTGCAGGATCCGGCCGTGCACGTGCTGGACCGTGGTCACCGCATCCGGCCCCGGCGTGGGACTCGGGGTGTTCGCGGTGTGCCGGTTCCACAGCTCGGTGAGGATCTCGAGGAACAGCCCGAGCACCGGGTTCCCGGACAGCGCCGCGAGCTCGGTGTGGAACCGGTCCGCCCCGGTCCGGCCCTCCGCCGTGGGTTCCTCGGTACGGGCGATCGCCGCCTCGAGCCGCGAGCCGACCTCCGGGTCCTCGCGGCGCTCCAGCACCTGCCGGAGGGTCCCCATCTCGATCGCGTCCCGCACGACCTGCAGGTCCTTCGGCGTGACGCCCCGATAGTCCAGGTACAACGCCATGGTGTCGATGCTGGCGTCGGGCTCCGGCTCGGTGACGACGAGGCCGCCGCCCGGCCCCCGCCGCATCCGGGCCACGGAGTGGTACTCCAGCAGCCGGACCGCCTCGCGCAGCACGGCCCTGCTGACGCCGTGGCGGGCCAGCAGGTCCGCCTCGGAGCCGAGCACGTGCCCCATCGGCCAGCCGCGCCGGGCGATCTCGTCGTGGATACGGGCGGCGGTGACCTCGGCGAGCTTGGCGCCGTCCCCCGCCCCGATCTCCGCGACACCCGCCCCGGGTCGCGGCGCCCGCTTGCTGCGGTGGGCCAGCAACCACTCGGTGACCTCGGTGAGGTGCTCCCCCATTTCCGCGGAGGCGGCCGCTGCGTCCCCCGCGACCACGGCGTCGACGATCGCGACGTGCCGGTCCCGCGAGCCCGACTTGCCCCGCGCGACCTCGTCCTTGCTGATCCGCCGCGTGGTGTGGGCGTACCGGGTCGTGAGCCGGGTCAGCACGTCCACGAAGAGGTGGAGCGCGGGGTTCCCGGACAGCTCGCCGAGCAGGACGTGCAGCACGTCCTGGGAGAAGATGCCCTGCTCGTCCTTCCGCTCGACCTCCTCCGCGAGGAGGCTCCGCAGGCGCTCGATGCCCTCCTCGCCGATGCCGGCCGCGGCCTCGGCGGCCGCCAGCGGCTCCAGCAGGGCGCGGGCCTCCATGAGGTCCTCGACCGACAGCCCGATGTACTCGAGGTAGATGACCAGGGCGCGGGTCGCCGGGCCCGCGTCGGGCGCGCAGACGAACAGCCCGCCGTTGGGCCCGCGGCGCATCCGCGCGACCTGGTGGTGCTCCGCCAGCCGCACAGCCTCGCGCAGCACCGCACGGCTCACGTCGTAGCGTTCGCGGAGGTCCTGTTCGGAGCCGAGCACCTCGCCGACCGGCCAGCCGCGGCGGATGATGTCCGCCTCGATCCGCCGGGCGACCTGGGCGGCCAGCTTGTCCGCAGGCCCGCTCGAGGCACGCGCCGCCGTGCCGTCCACCTCGGCGGGCGCCTCGTCGACGCCGGCTCCACCCATCGGCACGAGGACTCCTCACGCGGTATCCGGACCCTCATCCTAGGCCTCGGACCATCATGGAGCCCCTCCGGCACGCCCGTGACGGTCGGAGTCACCGAGTTGGAGCCACCGAATCGGGTCGCCCGACGGTGCCACCCGCCCGCTCCACCCCCAGCACCGCGCCGATCCGGTCGATCGCCTCGACGGTCTGCGCGATCGTCCCGACCGGTGGCCGGACGACGAACCAGGTCGCCCCCGCCTCGGCCAACCGCCCCACGTGGTCGAGGACCTCCTCGGCGGACCGCCCCCCGTCGAGCACGTCGCTGACCGGGGACTGCACCTGGACCTCGACGCCTGCGGGGTCGCGGCCGGCCTCGGCGAGCATGTCCCG
>NZ_JACBXB010000195.1 GCF_013870575.1 Pseudonocardia pini | reverse complement strand
GCGGGCTGGGCCGCCGACGGGGCCGTGCGGACGTTGGACACGGGCGAGGGCACCGTCCGGGAGGTCCGGCACACCGGGACGCTCGACCTACAGGCCGAGTAGCGGCTCCAGGCCGAAGGTCAGGCCCGGGCGCTGCGGGACCGCGCGGATCGCCATCAGCACGCCCGGCATGAACGACGCCCGATTGGCGCTGTTGTGCGAGATCGTGAGGGTCTCCCCGGCCTCGCCGAGGATGACGTCCTGCTGCGCCACCACCCCGGGCATCCGGACGGCGTGCACGTGGATGCCGTCGACCACCGCGCCGCGCGCCCCGTCAGGGTCGCTCGTGGTGGCGTCGGGCACGGGGCCGAGGCCGGCCTTCGCGCGGGCCTGCGCGACGAGGGTCGCGGTGCGGGCGGCCGTGCCCGACGGGGCGTCGACCTTCTTCTCGTGGTGCGCCTCGACGATCTCGACGGACTCGAAGAACGGCGCCGCGATCGCCGCGAAGTGCATCGTGAGCACCGCGCCGACGCCGAAGTTCGGGGCGACGAGCACCCCGAGGTCCGTCCCCGCGAGCATCCCGCGGACCGCCCCGAGCCGCTCCTCGTCGAACCCCGACACCCCGACGACGGCGTGCTTGCCCTCGCCGAGCACGTACCGCAGGTTGTCCATGACGACGTCCGGCCGGGTCAGGTCCACGACGACGTCGGCGGGGGCGATGTCGGCGATCGGGTCACCCGAGCCGATCTCCGCGACCAGCTCCAAGTCCTCGGCGCCGCGGACCGCCGCGCACGCCTCGGACCCCATCCGCCCCTTCGCCCCCAGCACCGCCACCCGGATCATGCAGGGGAGCCTACGGGGCGGGTCTCGGGGTTCCCGGCGACGGCCTTGTCGAGCAGCGGGACCAGCGTGTCGAGCACGTACGGCAGCGAGAGCGGGCTGGTGAAGTAGATCGCGCCGGCGAGGACGTCGTCGGTGAACACCAGGTTCCCGTTCTGCACCGGGGTGAGCGCGCGGTACAGCTGCTGCGCCTCCAGCTCGGTGCGGGCCTCGGTGTTCTCCGTCGCCCAGATGAGGACCTTCGCCGAGTTCAGCACGCCGAGGCTCTCGAGGGGGATGTAGGCCTGCTGCGAGTCCACCTCGGGGGCGAAGCGGTCGATGTCCGCGGGCACGGTGAAGCCGAGGTCGGTGAGGAAGTCCGTCGAGAGGCCGTCCTGGTAGGCGATGGCCTGGCCGTCGTAGAACGGCGCCTGCAGGAAGATCGCGGGGGTGCCGCGGAACCCGGGGTGCGCGGCGGCCACGTCGGCGAAGCGCTCCTTGATGCCGTCGACGAGGGCGGTGGCCTCGGAGCCCTTGTGCAGTGCCTGGCCGATCAGCAGGGTCTGCTGGTCCCACGGCGCGAAGTAGCTGCTCCCGCCCGCGGGCTGCGCGACGGTCGGCGCGATCGCCGCGAGCCGGTCGTACTGGGCCTGGTCGAGGCCCGCGTTGGTGGCGACGATCAGGTCCGGCCGCTGGGCGGCGATCGCCTCGAAGTCCGGGCCGTCCTTCATGGTGAGGACCGCCGGGGTCGCCGAGCCGAGCTCGTCTCGCGCCCAGGGCCACGTCGCGTGGGGCTGGTCGCCGTACCAGTCCGTCACGGCGACGGGCGTGACGCCGAGCGCCAGCAGGGTGTCGTGCTCGGTGTACCCCGCGCTGACCACGCGCTGTGGGTTCGGCGGCACGGTCGTGGTCCCGAACTGGTGCGCCACGGTCACCGCCTCGGGTGCGGGCGCCTGCGGGGCGGCGGACGAGCAGCCTGCCAGCGCGAGGACGACGGCGGAGAGCAACGCGGGGATCAGGACACGAGATCGCACGTCGGTGAGGCTAACCTCAGTACCCTGCTGGACATACCAGCTGAGCGTTCAGACCACCCCAGGGAGCAGCCATGACCCTCGCGGTACAGGCCCCGCCCTACGAGGGCCACGCGGGCGACGACGCCCTCGACATGTGGATCTGCCGGTTCGGTCTCGCCGAACCGGGCGGCTGGGGCCTGCACCGGCACCACCAGCACCAGATCGCCTGGGTGAGCGAAGGCCTGACGACGGCGGTGGTCGAGGGGCGGTCGTGGGTGCTACCGCCCACCCGTGCCCTGTTCATCCCGGCGCACGCGGTGCACGACACGGTCAACCGGCCGCCGTCCGCGCTGCACTGCCTCTACGTGTGGCCGCACGCCTGCCCGCTGGACTGGACCGCGCCGACCGTGATCGGGGTCGGCCCGCTGCTGCGCGAGCTGCTGCTGGCGCTGTCCGGGCCCGCCCTGCAGGCGGTGGAGGACTCCGCGCGCACCCTGCTGTTCGGACTGGTCGGGGCCGTGCCGGACCCGGGCGTCGAGGTGCGGATGCCCACCGACCGTCGGGCCAGGGTGGTCGCGGAGACGCTGACCGCCGATCCGGCCGACCCGCGCTCGCTCGACGACTGGGCGCCCGCGCTGGGCACGAGCGTCAGCACTCTGCGTCGGGCCTTCGCCGATACCGGGACGACCTTCACGGACTGGCGCACGCAGGTGCGGCTGCGGACCGCGCTCCCCCTGCTGGCCGACGGCGTCCCGGTCGCCGGGGTGGCCCGCCGCGTGGGCTACGCCTCGCTCAACGGCTTCGTCGACGCCTTCCGCCGCCAGTTCGGCCACACCCCGGCGGCCCACTTCCGGGAGCGCTAGCGTGCTAGGCGAGGATCAGGCCCGCGATCCACGCTCCGGCCATCAACAGCCCCGCGCCGAGCTCGATCAGGATGCTCCAGCCGACCGCGCGCAACGCGTGCTTCGTGGACGGCCAGGCTCTCGCCGAGCTGCCCAGCCGTGCGAGCTCGGCCAGGTAGACGCCGAGCACGAAGCCCAGGAACAGGCCGACCACGGGGATCACGAAGAACCCGATGATCCCGAGGACGGCACCGAGCAGCAGGGACCGGCCGGGCACGCCCGCGTCCTTCAGCTGCTTGCCGGGGACGAGGTACTTCACCACGGAGCCGAGCACGAGCAGCCCGGCGGCGATGCCGAACACCCACCACCCCAGGGCGTCCCCGCGCGGGATCGCCCACACGGCCACCCCCGCGAGCACCACGATGAGGCCGGGCAGGACCTGGGAGATCACCCCGAGCAGCCCGACGACGATCAACAGGCCCGCGACCAGCGACAACACCACCAGATCAGCCTACCCACCCACGTAGGGCGCCAGCGCACCGACGAGTAGGCCGATCACCAGGGACACCAGGATGACCCCGACCCGGCGGATCCAGCGCTCCCCCCGCTGCAGGGGCTCGCGCAGGAGCGGCCACTTCGCGGTCGCCAGCGCACCCGCCTCCGAACCCAGCGACACCCCGCGCGCGCGGAGGACGGCGAGCAGCTCGAAGCAGAAGTCGTCGCTCGGCCGGGCGAGGACGATCCGCCTGCCCTCCGTCGTGGTCGCCACGACCAGCTGGACCGGGCCGTCGGAGTCGACGCCACCGGCCCGGGTCTCGACGTCGACCCGGCGGATCGCCGTCAGCGGCAGCCGGCGTGGCCGCACCGCCCAGCCGCCGCGTCGGATCTCCGCGGGCCCGACCCACATCCGTTCCAGGAACCGCTCGTGCGCCACCCCGGCGACCACGCCGAGCACGGCCGCCACGACGAGCGGGAGCGACCCCAGGCCGAGGAGCCGGACGACCACCTCGACCACCGCCACGGCCGCACCCGCGGCGAGCCCGCTGCGGACGAAGGAGGCGGAGTCCACCCGATACTCCGTGGTGGTCGCCTCGCCGGGCACCCCCGCACGCTAACGAGCGGAGATGAACACCGGGTGACGCCACACATGTCCGACTCGCGCGTCGGAAGTGTGGGACTCGCGGGCGGGTCTCAGGCGAGGTCGTGGAGGGCGGCGGGGAGGTCCTCGGGCGCCTCGAACGGGCCCACGACCGCGGCCGTGAGGTCCTGGGAGAGCAGCTCGCGGGCCAGCTCGGCGACCTCCGCCTGCGTGACGGCGTCGATCCTCGCCAGGCTCTCGGTGAGGCTGCGCTGCCCGCCGTGGTCCAGCTCGGACCGGCCGAGCCGGTTCATCTTCGACGCCGTGTCCTCCAGGCCCAGCACCATCCCGCCGCGCAGCGAGCCCTTGGCCCGCAGCACCTCGGCCTCGGTGATGCCGTCCGCCGCGGCTCCCGCGAGCACGTCCCGCACCACCCCGACGACCTCGCCGAGCCGTTCCGGCGCGCAGCCCGCGTAGACCGACCACGTGCCGGCGTCGGAGTAGGAGACCTGCGCGGAGTAGACCTGGTACGCCAGCCCGCGCTGCTCCCTGACCTGCTGGAACAGTCGCGAGGACAGTCCACCGCCGAGCGCGGTGTTCAGCACCGACAGCACCGGACGGCGGGGGTCGTGCCGGTCCAGACCCGGCACGCCCAGCATGAGGTGGGCCTGCTCGGAGTCGTCCGTGCGCAGCGCGAGCGTGCGGCGCGCGGGCAGCAGCCCACGACCACCGCCGCGCGGTCCGACGGGCGCCGCGTCCGGCCCGTCCCCCAGCGCCTTGGCCGCCAGCTCGACGACGTGGGCGTGGTCCAGGTTGCCCGCCGCGGCGACCACCATCCGGGGCGCCGTGTACTCGGCACGCCAGAAGTCGTGGAGCGTCTCCCGGCTCATCCCGCGGATCGACTCCTCGGAGCCGATCACGGGCAGGCCGAGCGGGTGGTCGACGAGCAGGGCCTCGTCGAAGAGCTCGCCGAGCAGGTCCTCCGGATCGTCGTCTCGCATGGCGATCTCCTCGAGGACCACCCCGCGTTCCAGCTCGACGTCCGTGTGCGCCAGCTCGGCGCTGGTGACGACGTCGGCGAGGATGTCGAGCGCCAGCGGCAGGTCCTCGTCGAGGACGTGCGCGTAGTAGCAGGTGTGCTCCTTGGCGGTGAACGCGTTCAGCTCGCCGCCGACCGCGTCCATCTCCTCGGCGATCTCCTGCGCGGACCGCGTACCGGTGCCCTTGAACAGCAGGTGTTCGAGGTAGTGCGCCGCCCCCGCCTGGTCCGGGCGCTCGTCCCGGGAGCCGATGGCGATCCAGATGCCCAACGCGACGGAGCGCACGCCGGGGACGTGCTCGGTGAGCACGCGCACCCCGCCGGGCAGCGTGGTGCGCTCGACGCCCGGCGACGCGCCCTCGGACGCACGAACGGCACCCCCGCGCGGACCTGCCGCGCGAGGGTGCCGTTCGTGGGAGTACGGAGTGCTCAGCTGGAGACCTCGGCCGGAGCCTGGTCCGACTCCGCCGGGGCGTCCGCCGGGGCCTCGCCGTTGGTGGCGGCGCCCTCCTCGACGACCGGGATCAGCGAGATCTTGCCGCGGTTGTCGATGTCGGTGACCTCGACGCGCAGCTTGTCGCCGACCTTGCAGACGTCCTCGACCTTGCCGATCCGCTTCCCGGAGCCGAGCTTCGAGATGTGGACCAGACCGTCCTTGCCGGGGACCAGCGAGACGAAGGCGCCGAAGGCGGCGGTCTTGACGACCGTGCCCAGGAACCGCTCGCCGATCTTCGGCAGCTGCGGGTTAGCGATGGCGTTGATCATGCCGATCGCCTCCTCCGCCGAGGGGCCGTCCGCCGCACCGACGTAGATGGTGCCGTCGTCCTCGATGGAGATGTCCGCGCCGGTCTTCTCGGTGATCGAGTTGATCATCTTGCCCTTCGGGCCGATGACCTCGCCGATCTTGTCGACGGGCACCTTGATCGCGGTGACCCGCGGCGCGTAGGTGCTCATCTCGTCGGGGCCGTCGATGGCCTCGCCGATGACCTCGAGGATCGTCATCCGGGCGTCCTTGGCCTGCGACAGCGCCGCGGCCAGGACCTCGGACGGGATGCCGTCGAGCTTGGTGTCGAGCTGCAGGGCCGTGACGAACTCCGGCGTGCCCGCGACCTTGAAGTCCATGTCGCCGAACGCGTCCTCGGCGCCCAGGATGTCCGTCAGCGCGACGTACTGGGTGGTGCCGTCGACCGTGTCGGAGACCAGGCCCATCGCGATGCCCGCGACCGGAGCCTTCAGCGGCACACCGGCGTTGTACAGCGCCATGGTGGACGCGCAGACCGAGCCCATCGACGTGGAGCCGTTGGAGCCCAGCGCCTCGGAGACCTGGCGGATCGCGTAGGGGAACTCCTCGCGCGTGGGCAGCACGGGCAGCAGGGCCCGCTCCGCCAGCGCGCCGTGGCCGATCTCGCGGCGCTTCGGCGACCCGACGCGACCGGTCTCACCGGTCGAGTACGGCGGGAAGTTGTAGTGGTGCAGGTAGCGCTTGTGCGTCTCCGGCCCCAGCGAGTCGATCTGCTGCTCCATGCGCAGCATGTTCAGCGTGGTGACACCCAGGATCTGGGTCTCGCCGCGCTCGAACAGCGCCGAGCCGTGCGCCCGCGGGACGACCTCGACCTCGGCCGACAGCGGCCGGATGTCGGTGAGCCCACGGCCGTCGATGCGGACCTTGTCGCGCAGGATCCGCTGGCGGACGAGCTTCTTGTTGAGCGACCGGAACGCGGCGCCCAGCTCCTTCTCGCGGCCCTCGAACTGCGCACCCAGGGACTCGAGCACGGCGAGCTTGACCTCGTCCGTCTTCGCCTCGCGCTCCTGCTTCGGGCCGATGGTCAGCGCGGCGGCCAGGTCGGTGCCCGCGGCCTTCTCGACGGCCTCGAACGCGTCCGGCTGGTAGGCCGGGTACGTCGGGTAGTCGCGGACCGGCTTGGCGGCCACGTCGGCCAGCTGCTGCTGGGCGATGCAGAGGGTGCGGATGAACGGCTTGGCCGCCTCCAGCCCCTGCGCCACGATCTCCTCGGTGGGCGCCTGCGCGCCGCCCGCGACGAGCTCGTTCGTCTCGGTGGTGGCCTCGGCCTCCACCATCATGATCGCGACGTCGTCGCCCACGACACGGCCGGCGACGACCATGTCGAAGACGGCCCGCTGCAGGTCCTCGAACTGCGGGAACGCGATCCACTGGCCGTCGATCAGGGCGACGCGGACGCCGCCGATCGGGCCGGAGAACGGCAGGCCGGACAGCTGCGTCGACGCCGAGGCGGCGTTGATCGCGAGCGCGTCGTACGGGTCCTGCGGGTCCAGCGACATCACGGTCACGACGATCTGGATCTCGTTGCGCAGCCCGTCGACGAACGACGGGCGCAGCGGCCGGTCGATGAGCCGGCAGGTCAGGATCGCGTCGGTGCCCGGACGACCCTCGCGGCGGAAGAACGAGCCGGGGATCTTGCCGATGGCGTACATCCGCTCCTCGACGTCCACCGTGAGGGGGAAGAAGTCGAAGTGCTCCTTGGGCTGCTTCGACGCCGTGGTGGCGGACAGCAGCATGGTCTCGTCGTCCAGGTAGGCGACGACGGATCCGGCGGCCTGGCGCGCGAGGCGCCCGGTCTCGAACCGGATGGTGCGGGAGCCGAAGCTCCCGTTGTCGATCACTGCGGTCGTCTCGTAGACGCCGTCGTTCTCGAGGTCGGTCATGAAGTGGGGTCTCTCCTTCTGAGAGCTTTGTGCCACCTCTGCCGGGGATCCTCCGCGGAGCCGGTCTTCGATCGAAGCGCCCGGAACCCGTTGTTCCGGGAGCCACTACCGAGGACCGGCGGATCTGCTCGGTCTAGAGGGTGGCGGTGGGGTTCAGTTGTGACCGGTGCTCCGACCCCGGGCCGAGGCGGCACCCGCCGCCCCGGCCCGGGTCGGGCTCAGCGACGCAGGCCCAGCCGCTCGATCAGCGAGCGGTAGCGCTGGACGTCCACCGACGCCAGGTACTTCAGCAGCCGGCGGCGGCGGCCGACCATGAGGAGCAGCCCACGGCGGCTGTGGTGGTCGTGCTTGTGCAGCTTCAGGTGCTCCGTCAGGTCGCTGATCCGCTTGGTCAGCAGGGCGACCTGCGCCTCGGGCGAGCCCGTGTCACCCTCGCGGGTGCCGTACTCGTCGAGGATCGTCTTCTTGTCTGCGGCGGTGAGTGCCACTTGGTGGTGCTCCTTCGTTGGTGACGTCCGTGGGGCCCGCGCCCGGGCCTCGCGAGCACCGCCCCGGAACGGGACGGCTCCCGCGTGGGGGCGGGTGGTCGGAACGGCCGCCACGGACTGCAGCCGAACCCACAGGCAAGGCTACCAGCGCACCCGTACCCGCCCGCCGCCACCCATCCATCGGGGCCGGTCAGGCGGGGTGTCCCGGGT
>NZ_JACBXB010000194.1 GCF_013870575.1 Pseudonocardia pini | reverse complement strand
TGATCAGGATGTGGGTGCCGCCGGTCGACGTGATCTCCATCTGGTGCGCCGGGCCCGCAGGTCCCCGGTGGCGGCGCCGCGCGAACCCCTCCCCCGCACGGAGACACCCCGGGGACCCGGGGAGGAAAAACTATAACGGGTTCCAGGTACCGATCGTTGCTACCGTGCGGCGCCATGAGCGGCAGGCGTGCGGAGCGCAACGCGGAGACCCGCGAGGCGATCCTGCGGGCCGCCGAGGAGCTGTTCACCGCGCAGGGCTGGCAGGGCACCCGGATCACCGAGGTCGCCGCGCGGGCCGGGGTGGCCACGGCCACCTGCTACAACCACTTCGGCAGCAAGCACGCGCTGCTCGGGCACCTCTTCGCTCCCCGGATCGCGGCGGCCGTCGCGGTCGTCGAGGCGCAGCCGCCCGCCGACGCCCTCCGGGTCGCCGTCGAGCAGGCCGCGGCGATGTTCCTGGCGGACCGGTCGCTCACCTTCGCGCTCTTCGCGGCCGTGCAGGAGGAGACCATCCGCAGCGAGGGTCCGCCCCGCGGGCCCGGGGACGTCCGCGCGATCGCGAACGTCCCGCTGATCCTGGAGTCGGGCCTGCGGCACGCCCCGCCGGGGGTCGACGCCCCCCGCACCGCCCGCTACCACACCAACGGCCTGCTCCTGCAGGTCCTGACGCGACCCGCGGACTCCGCCGCGGAGATCGTCACCTTCGTGCTGACCCAGCTCGCGGGTCAGAACAGCCGCAGGTCCTTGGAGTCCATGCCGCGCAGCGCGTCGTAGTCCACGGTGAGGCAGCGGATCCCGCGGTCCTCGGCGAGCGTGCGCGCCTGCGGCTTGATCTGCTGCGCCGCGAACACCCCGGCGACCGGCCCGAGCAGCGGGTCCCGGTTCATCAGCTCCAGGTACCGGGTCAGCTGCTCGACGCCGTCGATCTCGCCGCGCCGCTTGATCTCGACGGCCACGTGCGCGCCCCCGCCGTCCCGGCACAGCAGGTCGACGGGCCCGATCGCCGTCATGTACTCGCGGCGGACCAGGGTGTACCCCTCGCCGAAGGTCTCCGGGTGCGCGGCCAGCAGCTCCTGCAGGTGGGCCTCGACACCGTCCTTGACCAGCCCGGGATCCACGCCGAGCTCGTGCGACGAGTCGTGCAGGACCTCGTCGATCGTGATCACCAGGGACTCGTCCGCCTTGTTCCGGACGGTCCACACGCCGGGCTCCTCGGTGAGCCAGCAGGGCGGGCTCATCCAGTTCAGCGGCTTGTAGGCGCGGTCGTCGGCGTGGATGCTCACCGACCCGTCCGCCTTCACCAACAGCAGCCGCGGGGCCATCGGGAGATGGGCGGTCAGCCTGCCGACGTAGTCCACCTGGCAGCGGGCGATGACGAGGCGCACGGCCGACACCCTAGGGCGCCCCCGCGTCACCCCTCCTGGCGACCCACGCCGCGATCTGGCTGCGGCCGGTGAACCCCAGCTTGGCCAGGACGTGTTGCACGTGCGTCTCGACGGTCCGCTCCGAGATGTGCGCGGCCGCGGCGATCTGCCGGTGGGTCAGGACCCCGGCTCGGGCGAGACCGTGGAGCGGGGCTCCACCATCACCCTCACCGTCCTGTAACCGCCTGTTCCGAGCTCGCCCGATCGACGTCCTCCCCAGCCACCCAGGCTCACCGATCGGGCACGCCCCACCGCGCACACCGCGGCTCCCGCCGCCCCAGTGACGATCACGAACGCACGGTGCGACCCAGCGGCTCGCCCACCACAGTGATCACCACGTGGGCACGCCCCACCGCGCACACCGCGGCTCCCGCCGCCCAGGCGGCGATCATGGGGGAACGCGACCTGGCCACAAGCTCCCGCACCTCACGCCAGGCTCATGATCACTAGTCGGGCACACTCCACCGCGCTGACCGCGGCTCCTGCCGCCGAAACGGTGATCACCAGCGCGGCCGGCGCCCACTCCATGGTCACCGGTCGAGCACGCCCCACTGCACACACAGCGGCTCGCGGCACCGAAGCGGTGATCGTGGAAGGACAGCAGGCTGACCACAACTCACCGCTCCAGACGCCAGCCCCATGATCACCAACTGGGCACCGTCCACCGCGCAGACCGCGGCTCGCGCTGCCCAGGCGATGATCATGATCGCGCGGTGGGACAGAACCGTCCTCACCCACGCCAGTGATCACCACCTGGGCGCGCCCCACCGCGCTCACCGCGGTTCCCGCTGCCGAAGCGACGATCACGGGCGACCGGCGACCACATCATGCTCACACGAACGGCACCCGTGGCGCGATCGCTCCCCCGGCACCCCCCACCGCGCGCTCACCGCGGTTCCCGCAGCCAAAGCGATGATCACGAACGCACGGTGCGACACGGCCGCGCTCACCCACCACTGTGATCACCACCAGGGCACGCCCCGCCGCGCTCACCGCGGCTCCCGCTGCCAAGAACTATGATCGCTGGAGCGGCCGGCGCCCGCCCACGATCACCGGTCGGGCAACCCGCTGCGCGGACCCCAGCCTCAGAACCACACGGCGACCACGGGCTACCGCAGCGCGAGCTAGCAGATCCACCCAGCAGCCGACCCACGATCATCAGTCGGGCACCGTCCGCCGCGCACACCGCGGCTCGCGGCACCGAAGTGGTGATCACGGAGGGAACAGCGGGCTGACATCACTCACCGCACCAGACGCCCGCGCCATGATCACCAGTCGGGCTCCGTCACCGCGCAGACCGCGGCTCCTGCCGCCCAAGCGAAGATCATGAACGCAGTGGGGCCTGAGCCGCGCTCATGCTCACTCACGACAGTGATCACCACTTGGGCACGCCCCGCCGCGCTCACCCCGACTCCCGCAGCCGAGTGACGATCACGAACGCACGGTGCGACACGAACCGCGCTCACCCACCACTGTGATCACCACTAGGGCACGCCCCGCCGCGCCCACCGCGGCTCACAGCACCGAAGCGGTGATCATGGAGGGGACAGCGGGCTGACTACAACTCACCGCACCAGACGCCCGGCCCCACGATCACCAGTCGGGCACCGTCCACCGCGCAGACCGCGGCTCCCGCCGCCCAAGCGACGATCATGATCGCGCGTCGAGGCAGAGCCGCCCTCACC
Organism: Pseudonocardia pini; assembly: GCF_013870575.1. Lineage (GTDB taxonomy): Bacteria > Actinomycetota > Actinomycetes > Mycobacteriales > Pseudonocardiaceae > Pseudonocardia > Pseudonocardia pini. The sequence continues at coordinate 5,045 of NZ_JACBXB010000194.1, read as the reverse complement.
ACGCCAGTGATCACCACTTGGGCACGCCCCGCCGCGCCCACCGCGGCTCCCGCCGCCGAAGCGACGATCACCGCGCGTGGCCACCCGCGACCCACTCACAACAATGATCACCACTTGGGCACACCCCGCCGCGCCCACCGCGGCTCCCACCGCCGAAACGATGATCACCGGGCGATCGGCGACAGCACCGCGACCGCTCACGACACCGATCACTGCTCGAGCACACCCCACCGCGCCCACTGCGCAAGCGACGATCAGCGCCCGACACCGGGAAGCAGGAGGGACCGGTCTAGCCCCGGAGCATCTCCGCGACCAGGAACGCCAGCTCCAGGGACTGCTGGGTGTTCAGGCGGGGGTCGCAGGCGGTCTCGTAGCGGCCGGCGAGGTCGGTGTCGCTGATCTCCTGGGCGCCGCCGAGGCACTCCGTGACGTCCTCGCCCGTGACCTCGACGTGGATGCCGCCGGGGTGCGTGCCCAGGGCGCCGTGCACCTCGAAGAAGCCCTGCACCTCGTCGACGATCCGGTCGAAGTGCCGCGTCTTGTAGCCCGTCGTGGACTCGTGGGTGTTGCCGTGCATCGGGTCGCACTGCCAGATGACCTTGTGACCGGAGGCGGTGACCTTCTCGACGATCGGCGGCAGCGCGTCCCGGATCTTGCCGTTGCCCATGCGCGAGATCAGCGTGAGCCGACCCGGCTCGTTGCGCGGGTCCAGCCGCTCCACGTACTCCACGGCCTGCTCGGGCGTGGTCGTGGGGCCGATCTTAAGGCCGATCGGGTTGGACAGCAGCTCCGCGAAGGCGATGTGCCCGCCGTCGAGCTGACGGGTGCGCTCCCCGATCCAGAGGAAGTGCGCGGAGAGGTCGTAGAGCGAACCCGAGCGGTCGACGTCCAACCGCAGCATGGCGCGCTCGTAGTCCATCAGCAGCGCCTCGTGCGAGGCGTAGAACTCGACGCTGCGCAGGTTGTGGTCGACCACGCCGCAGGCGTCCATGAACCGCACGGCCCGGTCGATCTCCGCGGCGACGGCCTCGTACCGCTCCCCGGCCGCCGACGTCCGGACGAAGTCCTTGTTCCAGTCGTGCACCATAGAAAGGTCGGCCATACCGGTGGCGGTCAGCGCCCGGACCAGGTTCATCGCGGCGCTGGCGTTCGCGTAGGCGCGGATCATGCGCGACGGGTCGGGGATGCGGGAGCGCTCGTTCGGCGCCAGCCCGTTGACGATGTCCCCGCGGTAGGAGGGCAGGCCGAGCGCGTCGACCGGGGAGCTGCGCGGCTTGGCGTACTGGCCCGCGATCCGGCCGACCTTCACGACCGGCATCGACGCGCCGTAGGTCAGCACGACCGCCATCTGCAGCAGCGTGCGGATGGTCGCGCGGATGTGCGGCTCGGTGTTGTCGACGAAGGTCTCCGCGCAGTCCCCGCCCTGCAGCAGGAACGCCTCGCCGTTCGCCACGTCCGCGAGCCGGGACTTCAGCCGGTCCACCTCGGGGGGCAGCACCACCGGCGGCACGCTCTCCAGGACGGTGCGCGTGTGGGCCACCGCCGCGGCCTCCGGCCACTCGGGCTGTTGGGCGGTGGGGCGGGAGAGGGCGTCGTCCAGCCGGGCGCGCAGGTCCGCGGGGAGCGGAGGCAGCTCGGGAAGGACGTCCACCGGAGCGTCGACGGACCAGTTCACGGTCACTCAGCCTATCGGTCGGTCACGAGGTCGGGACGGCGGTCTCGATGACCTGCCACCGACGGAGGTTGAGCCGGGCGTCGGCCAGGGCGTCGTGCGCGTCGGACGACGGCGGCGGCAGCTGCGGCTTGCCCGCGTCCTCCCAGCGTTGCCGCAGCTCACGGGTGAAGCGCGGCAGGGCGCGGGGCAGCGCGGGCATGGCGCCCCAGAGCTGGCAGAGGGCCACGTGGTCGTACGCCGCGATCCACGCCCACAGCTCCACCTCGCCCGGCGCGCCGGTGAGGAAGGAGAGCAGGTCCCGCTTGATCCGGTCCCGCGAGCGCCAGGCGGGGTCCGCGGGCGAGGGCAGCTTGGGCAGCACGTTGGCGCGGACCCACGGGCCCGCGCGGCCGGGATCGAACTCCGTGGAGACGGCGTAGAACTCCCGCCCGTCCTCACCGACGACACCGATGGACACCAGCTCGATCGTCGTGCCGTCCTCGATGAACTCGGTGTCGTAGAAGAAACGCATGCCAACCCTTTCCGACCGGGAGCGAGCCTACGTCCCCCACAGGCGTGCCCGCGCGGCGGTACTGGGCCGGTCGGGCGAAAGTGTCGCCCGGACCGTCACGTTCCGGGCGCCGCGAACGACCTCTCCCCTGACGCCCCCCTGTCGCGAGGACCTCCCATGCCCCGCCGTCTGCTCGTCGGCCTGTTGTCCGTGCTGTCCACCGTCCTCCTGGCGGCCTGCTCCGCGCCCGCCGAGACGCCGGTCACCACGGTCACCCTCCGGCTGTGGGACGACCAGGTGGCGAAGGCCTACGGGACCTCGTTCACCGAGTTCGAGCGGCAGAACCCGGACATCCGGGTGGACCTGGACGTGGTGCCCTACTCGGACTACTTCGCCAGCCTGCCCGCGCAGCTCGCGCGCGGCGAGGGGGACGACATCTTCTGGCTCAACTCGGCGTACCTGGGTTCCCTGGCGGACTCCGGCGCGCTGATGGACGTCGGGCGGGTGCTGCCCGGCCGCAGCGACCGGTGGGTGCCCGCGGCGGTGGAGCAGTACACGCGAGACGGCGGGCTGTGGGGCGTGCCCGCCCTCACCGACGGGCGGATCGTCACCTACTACAACAAGGCGCTGCTCGCCGAGGCAGGCGTGGACCCCACCACGTTGGCGTGGAACCCCGACCCGGCCGAGGACACGCTGCTCCCGGCCCTGCGCAAGCTCACCGTCGACGCCCAGGGCCGGACCGCGGACCAGCCGGGCTTCGACCCGACGAACGTCGCCCGCTACGGCTTCAACGCCGGCAAGGACCTGCAGGCGGTCTACTACGACTTCGTCGGGTCCAACGGCGGCCGCTTCCAGGCACCGGACGGTACGTTCGCCTTCGCCGAGCCCGCCTCCGCCCAGGCCTTCCAGTACCTCGTCGACCTGATCAACACCCACCACGTCGCGCCGCCCGCGGACGACACCAACGGCAACTCGGACTTCGCCCGGGACGCCTTCCTCGCGGGCAGGCTCGCGATCTTCCAGTCCGGGACCTACAACCTGCGCAACGTCGCGGACGGCGCCTCGTTCGAGTGGGGCATCGCGCCGATGGTCGCCGGGCCCGCCGGGCGGGTGTCGGTGGTGAACAGCGTCGTCGCCGCGGGGAACGCGGCGACGCCGCACCCGGAGGCCGTCGCCCGCGTCCTGGACTGGATCGGCTCGGAGCCGGGCGCGGACCCGGTCGGCGGCCGGGGCGCCGCGCTGCCCGCGGTCACCGGGTCGCAGCAGAAGTTCTTCGACTACTGGCGCGAACGCGGCGTCGAGACGGGCTACTTCGGCACGCTCGGGGGCTCCGCCACGATCGACCCGCCGATGGGCCCGCGCTTCGGCACCGGCTCCCGCGCCTTCGACCCGGTCCTGGCGGAGGTCTTCGCCGGCCGCACCCCCGTGGTCCCGGGCCTGCAGCAGGCCCAGGACGCCGCCAACGCGGCCGTACGCGCAGGCTGAGCGGCTGTCAGGCGAGCACCGCCGTGGCCTCCACCTCGACCAGCAGGTCCGGGGCGGCCAGGGCCGCCACGCCGATCCCGGTCAGCGGCGGGAGCGGGGTGCCCCCGATCCGGTCGGTGGCCCGCGCGACCCCCTCGGCCACGAGCGGCATCTTGTCCGGGGTCCAGTCGACGAGGTACACGGTCAGCTTCGCGACGTCGTCGAACGTGGCTCCCACCGCCGACAGCGCCGTCGCCACGTTGAGGTAGCACCGCTCGACCTGCGCGGCGAGGTCGCCCACGCCCACGGTCGCCCCCTCGGCGTCGACGGAGACCTGTCCGGCGAGGAACACGAGCCGCGAGCCGGAGGCGACCGCGACCTGGCGGTACAGACCGACCTCGGGGAGTCCGGCGGGGTTCGTCAAGGTGATGGCCATGTCCCGAACCTAGGCGTCCGCGGGCGCTACGCGGCCTTGCGGTCCCGTTCGGCCTTCTCCTTGACCGACGCGGCGTAGAGGTCCACGTAGGTCTGGCCGGAGAGCTCCATGAGGGAGTACATGATCTCGTCCGTCATGGAGCGCTCGATGAACCGGTCCCCCGCCATGCCCTCGTAGCGGGAGAAGTCCAGCGGCTCGCCGATCTTGACGTGCACGTGCCCCGGCCGCCAGAGCGTGGAGCCGATCGGGTTGACCTTGTCCGTGCCGATCATCGCCACCGGGATGACGGGCACGCTCGCCTCGAGCGCCATCCGCGCGACGCCGGTCTTGCCCTTGTAGAGCCGCCCGTCCGGGCTGCGCGTGCCCTCCGGGTAGATGCCCAGCAGGTTGCCCTCGCGCAGCAGCCGCACCGCGGTGTCCATCGCGGCCTGCGCGGCGTTCCCGCCGGAGCGGTCGACGGGGACCTGGCCGACGCCGGTGAAGAACTGCTTCTTCACGAAACCCTTGAGCCCGGCCTCGGTGAAGTACTCGCTCTTGGCCAGGAACGTCATGCGCCGCTTGAGCTGCAGCGGGAGCAGGAACGAGTCGGCGACGGCGAGATGGTTGCTCGCGAGGATCGCCCCGCCGCGCTCGGGCACGTGCTCGACACCCTCGATGGTGGGGCGGCAGTACAGCCGGAGCAACGGGCCGATCAGGACGAACTTCGACCACCAGTACAGCACCGAGTCGGGCCTCCTCACCGCGTGGCTCCCCACCCTACGGAGGCGCTCCTGCGCGCGACAACAAGGGACTCCGCCCCCCGCGGGCGCCCGGTCCGTGTCAGGATGGCTCCGACCTCCGCGGGCGTCCGGCGACGAAAGGCCTCGTGCATGAGCAGCGAGCACGACGGGAACGACCGCGCCACCGAGCCGGACAGCCCCGGCGACGGTCCGGGTGGCGTCTCGTTCGACGCCATCGTCGCGTCCTGGAAGGCCGAGGGC
>NZ_JACBXB010000193.1 GCF_013870575.1 Pseudonocardia pini | reverse complement strand
GCCGCCGGGACCGCCGTTCCTGGATGTCCCGCCGATGGGGCTGGCCCTGAGCTGGGGGCTGACGTCGTCGCCGCTGACCTACGCACCCGCGGTGGCCGCCGCCGAGGAGCTCGACCGTTCCCGGCCGGGGACACTCGCGAACCTGGCCCGCGTCCCGGTCGCGGTCGTGGAGGCCGAGGCGTCGACGATGCGCGCGGGCTGCGGCCCGGTCGTCGACTTCCTGCGGTCGGCCGGGGTCCCCGTCACGCACCTGCGCCTCGCCGCGCACGGCGTGTTCGGCAACGGGCACGGGGTGATGATCGAGCGCAACAACGCGGCCGCGCTCGAGGTCGTCACCACCTGGCTCGCGTCGGTGGCCCCCAAGGCCCGCGCCTGAGGACGAGCCCGGTCCCGCACCTGCTCCGGCGGCGGTGCGGGACCGGGCTGACCATCAGGCGGTCAGCCCGACCTGCGCGTCGGGGGCTCGACGGCGGGTGCGGCGCCCCTGGGCGCCGATCGCCAGCAGGCAGAGCAGGATCGCAGCGGCCGGGATCGCGACGAGCAGGACGATCGCCGGGCCGTCCAGCCCGGCGGCGATCAACCCGCCACCGACGACGGGCCCCGCGATCGAGCCCACCCGGCCGATGCCGATCGCCCATCCCACGCCCGTCGAGCGGATCTCCGTGGGGTAGCGGGACGAGGCGAACGCGGTGAGGCCGTTCTGGCTGCCCGCGACCCCGGCGCCCGCCAGCAGCGCGGCCGTGAGGAGCAGGGCCTCGCTGCCGAGCGAGAACGTCATCCCCACGATCGCGGCCACCGAGAGCGTGGCCGCGCCGAACAGGATGGGGAGCGGCTTGCGCAACCGGTCGGTGGCGAGCCCGAGGGCGATCCCGCCGATCGCCCCGCCCAGGTTGAACAGGGCCGTCGCCACCAGACCCGTCGTCTGCGACATCCCGGCGATCTGGATCAGCGACGGGAGCCAGTTCAGCAGGAAGTACATGACCAGCAGGCTGAGGCAGAAGGTCACCCACAGGAGCAGCGTGATGGCGGCGCGGCCACCGGTGAACAGTGCCGAGACGGGAGCGCGCTGCTCGGTCGTCGAGGCGGAGGCCACGACCTCGGTCTCCTCGGTCACGGTGGCCGGGTCGATCTGGCGCACCAGCTGCGCCGCCTCCCGCGTCCGCCCCTTGACCAGCAGGAACTGGACCGACTCGGGCAGCCAGAACACCGCCACGACGACCAGGACGACGGTCAGGCCGCCGCCGACCAGGAACACGGAGTGCCACCCGAAGGCCGGCATGAGGAACGCGGCGACGAACCCGCCGACGAACCCACCGAGGATCATGCCCGCCCCGACCACCGTGACCACGGTGGACCGCATCCGGCGCGGGGAGTACTCCGCGGCCATCGCGATCAGGTTGGGGAAGATCCCGCCGACGCCGATCCCCGTGACGAAACGGATCACCATCAACGGGCCGAGGGAGTCGGTGAGGGGCACCGCCAGGGTGCCGAGGCCGAACACGACAGCGCAGATGATGATCATCCGGCGGCGCCCGAAGCGGTCCGCCAGCGGCCCGAAGAGCAGCCCGCCGACCATCATGCCGACGAGGGCGGCGACGAACACCGGAGTGATGGCGGCCACCGGCACACCCCAGTCCGCCGCCACGCTCGACGCCGTGAAGGCCATGCTCTGCGTGTCGTAGGTGTCGATCAGGGCGATCAGGCAGCAGAACGCGATCACGCGCTTCTGGAGCCCCGACAGCGGGGCGGAGTCGATCACGTCGGCGGCGTCCACCGACCGTGGTCCAGTCATCGTCGACCTCTTCCGGAGGGGAGGCCGAGAGCCCCCTGCTCTCAGCTTGTCAGACAGCTTAAAGGCAGGGAGCGCTCGCGTCGACGGGTCGTCTCGTGGCGGGAGTGGTCAGCCGCCCGCGACCGGGACCAGCGGGGCGGAGCGCAGACCCGCCATGCCGAGCTGTGCGGCGTGCACCTTCTCCGGGTCCCCGGCGATCGACCGCGGTCCGGCGAGGTCGGCCTCGAGACGGTCCGGATCGTCCGAGTGGTAGACGAGCCGCTTGAACTCCGAGGCCATCGGCGAGGCGATCTCCACGAACCGCTGCCGCCGCTCCGCGGCCCAACGGTCCAGGACGTCGTCCGCCAGCTCGCCGCGGACCACCGCGGCGAGGGCGGGGTGGAGGACGTACAGGTCGAGCAGGCCGCAGGTCAGGCCGAGCCCGCCGGTGGGGTTGGTCGCGTGCGCGGCGTCCCCGGCCAGCAGCACCCGACCGGCACGGAAGCTCTCCGCCGCCCGCTGGTGCATCCGGTAGGGCGAGTGGTGCTCCAGGACGTACTCCCCGGGCGAGGGGACGAAGGCCTCGAAGAACGCGGGCATGCGGTCCAGGACGGACTCGACGGGCAGGGCCAGGTCCTCCGCGTACGTCACCCGCCACAGGCCGGTGTCGTCGATCTTGGCCACGACCGCCCCGAGCCGGGGGTCCACCACCATGTTGGCGTCGTTGTACCCGTACTCGTCGAAGGGGTAGCGCACGTTGGTCGCGACGAAGCGCTCCGGCCAGGTCATGCCCTCGAAGCCCAGCCCGACGGCCTGGCGCACGGTGCTGCCCGCGCCGTCCGTGCCGACCAGCCAGCGGGCGGTGAAGACCTCCGGGCCGTCCGGACCCTCCGCCGTGACCCGGACCCCGTCGTCGTCCTGGTCGACGCCGGTGACGCGGGTGTTCCAGTGCATCGACGCCCCGGGCTGGGCCTCCAGGTGGCGCAGGGCGATGCGCCCCAGGCGGTCCTGGCCCAGATGGATGTTGTTGTAGGGCCTGCCGGTCACGTCCTCGAGCGACACCCGGCCCCACTCGACGACCTCGCCGGTGCGGTGCACGCGGAGGGTGAGGCCGTCGAGCGACCGCAGGCCCTCCGCCTCGACGTCGGGGAGGACGCCGAGCTCGGCGAGCCCGTCGAGCACGAACCAGAGGTAGGTCATCGCGCGGGGGGAGTCGCCGATGGTCGGCTCGCGTTCGAGGACGGTCACGTCCAGGCCGGAGCGGGCCAGGCCCAGGGCGGTGAGCAGGCCGACCGGGCCTGCCCCCACGACGAGGACGTCGGTGGTCGGGGTCGTCACGGTTGCCTCCATGTGCTGGTCAGAAGACGACGGTCTGGTTGTCGAGGCGGGCCACGCGGTCCTCGCAGTGCCACCGGACCGCCCGGGAGAGCACCGCGCGCTCGACGTCGGCGCCGAGGCGGGTCAGGTCGGCGGCCGAGTGCCGGTGGTCCACCCGCACGACGTCCTGCTCGATGATCGGGCCCTCGTCGAGGTCCTCGGTGACGTAGTGCGCGGTCGCGCCGACGAGCTTGACGCCGCGCTCCTTGGCCCGTCGGTACGGTGCGGCCCCGATGAACGCGGGCAGGAAGGAGTGATGGATGTTGATCAGCGGGCACCCCACCTCCCGCAGGAAGTGCGGCGTGATGATCTGCATGTAGCGCGCGAGCACGACCAGGTCGACGTTGCCGCGCAGCAGCTCCAGCTGGCGCGCCTCCGCCTCCTCGCGGTTGTCCCTGCTCGCGGGGACGTGCACGAACGGGACGCCGAACGGCCGGACCTGGTCGGCGAGCTCCGCGTGGTTGGAGACGACCATCGACACGGTCATGTCCAGCTCCCCGCGGCGGTTGCGCCACAGGAGGTCCAGCACGCAGTGGTCGGTCCTCGACACCATGATCGCGACGCGCTTCGGGGTCGCCGCCCTGGTCAGCCGGTACTCCATCGCGAAGGGTTCGGCCACCTGCTCGCGAAACGCGCGCTCCAGGCCGTCGTGGGCCGCGGCGAGCCCGGGCAGGTGGAAGGTGGCGCGCTGCAGGAAGGTCCCGCCGACGGGTTCGGTGGAGAACTGGTCGAGCGAGGCGATGTTGGCCCCGGCGCCCGTGAGGAAGGTGCTGACGGCGGAGACCACCCCGGGTCGGTCGGGGCACCGGATGAGCAGCCTGCCGATGTCCGTCGTCGGGGTGGGCCGCCCGTTCGGGGCGGGGGAGGGAGGGGCGGGGTGGTCGATCACCGCGGTGGACACGGTTCTCCTCGGGTTCTCGTGCTGTCGGGTTCTCGTGCTGACGGGTCAGGAGCGCGGGGTGCGCAGGTGGGCGGGCCAGACACCGGACTTGCCGGGGGCGAGGATCCCGGCGGGATCGAGCGCGTCCTTGATCCGTTCGGCGAGCCGGCGCTGGGCGTGGTCGGCGAACCCGAACCGGTCCGCGACCTGGTCCATGTGCTGCAGGTTGGTCCGGTAGGGCGCGTAGCCGATCGCCGCGACCTCCTCCAGCAGCTCGGTGTAGCCCGCGTAGACGGCCGCCGTCTGCTGCTCGTTCCGCGGGTCGAAGAAGGTGGTGCTGATGTGCAGCGCGCTGCGCGGGCTGAGGTAGAGGCCGTTGACGTACTGCCTGCCCTGCCGCGCGTACACGGAGCGGACGAGCTTCTCCAGCCGCACCACGGCCTCGCCCTTCGCCGGACCGATGGGCGAGAAGTCCAGATGTCCGGTGACCTCGCCGTAGGGGAGCATCCGGGGGTCGAGCAGGTCCATGTCCGGAACGCCGCGCTGCACGCGCTCGTCGTGGTTGGCGGGGCCGGTGAGGTCGTCGCCGGCGAAGGTCCGCCGTGCCACCTCCACCCCCGGGACCGCCTGCAGCGCCTCCTGGACGATCGCGTACTGGGCGTCGACGAGCGACTCGCGTCCGTAGAGCGCGAACCGGGCCGACCAGCCCTCGCCGTCCGGGTCGAGGTGGAAGTTCCCCTGCTCGTCGACGTCGACCCCGCGGTTGAAGAGCGGGTGGTTCTCGACGGTGCGGTCCAGCATCAGCCCGCGGAGCACGTCGACCACCTCGCCGAGCGTGTCGTACCCGCGGAACCGGGCCCAGCACGCCGCGTACGCCTCCGGCCTGCGCATGACCCACCAGCCCATCCGGGTCACGATGCCGAGGTTCGACTGGTGGAACAGCCCGTCGAAGGAGGGGCCGAAGCTGTGCGGGTAGGTGTGGAACGCGGCGTTGCCCGCCATCGCGCCCATCCCCGTCCGCAGCAGCGAGCCGTCCGGGAGCACGACCTCGAGGCCGCAGACGTTGCGGGCGTGGTCGCCGTACGGTGTGTAGCCGATCCCGTACTCCAGCGAGTTGCCCACGACGCTGCCCCAACCCAGGTCCGGGATGGACGGCCAGAGGTCGCCGCCCGCGGCCTGGAGGGCGTCGAACAGGTCGAACCACCGGACGCCCGGTTCGACGACGGCGTAGGCCAGATCGGTGTCGACCTCCAGGACCCGGTTCATCCCGCGCAGGTTGACCAGCACCGATCCGCGCATCCGGGGGGCGGGTCCGCCGTAGGTGTTGTTGCGGCCCTGGGAGAAGGTCCACAGGGGAACGCCGTGCTCGCCCGCGATGCGCACGATCGCCTGGACCTGCTCGACGTCCGTGGGCATCACGGCGGCGACGGCGTCGAACTCGTCGGACTCGCTGTAGGTGTAGGGGTCGCGGAACTGGCGGAGCTCCGCGGGGTCGCTGATCACGGCGGCCGCGCCGAGCTCGGCCGTGAACGCGTCGAGAGCGCGCGCCAGGGCGGAGGGGGCGACACCCTGGGGAACAGTGCTGGTCATGTGCCTTCTCTCTGATCGCCCGGCGGCACCGGTGCCACCGGGTCCGGCTCTGCGGAGGTCGTCGGTCGGTACGGGTCGGTCCGCCCTGGGGTTACGCTCGCCCCGTGGCGCGGACGCGACGGGGCAACCTTCCGGCGGAGGTGACGAGCTTCGTCGGTCGCCGGACCGAGGTCGCCGGGGTGAAACGCTCGTTGGAGACCTATCGGCTCGTCACGGTCACCGGAACCGGCGGGGTCGGCAAGACGCGGCTGGCCCGCCGGGTCGCGGCGGACGTCGGGGGCGCGTTCCCGGACGGCGTCTGGCTGGTGGAGCTCGACGACCTCGCCGACGGTCCGCTGCTCGCCTCGACCGTGCTGCTCGGGATCGGCGGCCGGGACGACGGTGTGACCGCGGTCGACGACGCACTGCCCGCCTACCTGCGCGACCGCCAGGCGCTGCTCCTGCTCGACGGCTGCGACCGAGTCGTCGAGGCCTGCGCCGAGCTGGTGGAGCGGCTGCTGCAGGCGGCGCCGGGGGTCCGGGTGCTCTGCAGCAGCCGCCGTCCCCTCCGCATCCCGGGCGAGGCGGTGGTGCCGATCGGCCCGTTCCCGGCACCGCCCGAGACCGCCGCTCGGATCGCCGATCCCGCCTCGTACGACGCGGTCACGCTGTTCGTCGAGCGGGCCCTCGCGGTTCGCCCGACCCTGCGGACCTCGGCCGACGATCTCGACCTGATCGCGCGGATCTGCCGTCGGCTGGACGGGTTGCCGATCGCCATCGAATTCGCCGCGGACCGCCTGGACGTCCTCTCGCTGGAAGAGCTGGGGGACCGCCTCGACGACGCCTACCGGCTGCTGGTGACCGCGAAGCGCGGCGCGCCCGAGCGGCAGCGGACCCTGCAGGCACTCGTCGACTCGAGCCATCAGCTGTGCTCGGAGCCCGAGCAGCTGTTGTGGGCGCGGCTGTCGGTGTTCACCGGCCGTTTCGAGCTCCCCGCGGTCGAGGACGTGTGCGCGGACGACCGCCTGCCCAGAGACGCCGTCCTCGACGTCGTGGCAGGACTGATCGACAAGTCGGTGCTGGTGCGAGACGAGCACCCCGGTGGCTCGTGGTTCCGGCTGCCCCGCCTGCTGCGGGACTACGGGGCCCTGCGGCTCGACGAGCTCGACGAGTGGGACCGGCTCCGGAGCCGCCACGTGCGGTGGTGTCAGTGGCTCGCCGACCATGCCGCCGAGGGGCTGCTGACCACGCGGTCCGACGGCTGGATGGGGCAGGTGCGGGGGAACCACGCCAACGTGCGGGCCGCCCTCGAGTACTGCCTGGGGAGCCCGGCCAGGGTCCAGGACGGTCTCCGGCTCGCTGCGGCGCTCTGGTACTACTGGATCATGGCCGGCCGGGTGGCCGAGGGGCGCGAGTGGCTGTGCAGGCTCCTGCGGGCCGCGCCGGAACCGACGACCGCCCGCGCGTCGGCGCTCGGCGCGGCGGCCTACCTCGCGCTCGCGGACCACGGCAGGGCGGACGAGCTGCTCGCCGAGGGCACGGCCCTGGCGGAGCGGCTCGCCGAGCCGACCGTGACCGGGGAGCTGCGCTACGTCGCCGGGCTGCTGGAGCTGCACCGAGGTGACGCCGCGGCCGCGCGCACCCATCTCGCCGTCGCGCTCGCCCGGTTCCGGGAGGGCGGCGACGGGATGGGCACCTCCAAGACCCTGTGCCTGTCGGCGGTGGCGTGCGTCATGGACGCCGCGCCCCGTGAGGCCGTGTCCCTGTGCGACGAGTTCCTGGCCATGCCCGGTGCCTCGAGCGAGAACTGGGGGTTCGCCTACATCCAGTGGACGCGGGCCCTCGCCGCCTGGCGGGAGGGCCTGCCCACGGAGGCCCTGGGCCTGCACCGGCAGGCCGCCGCCCTCGCCCGTCGGTTCGACGACCGCTTCGGGATGGGGGTCTGTGTGCAGAGCGCGGCGGTGCACCTGGAGGCGGCGGGACGCCACCGCGAGGCCGCCGTCTCGCTCGGCGCGGCCGAGGTGCATCGCGTCTCGGGCTTCGGCATGCTCGACGACCTGCGTCGGCGATGCGCCGAGGACGTGCGGGGGGCGCTGGGTCCGGTGCGCTACGCCGAGCTGGTCGAGGAGGGTCGCGGACTGTCCCTCGACCGCGCCGTCGACCGTCTCGTCGGGCAGGAGGGCGGTGCGGCGCCCGCCCCGCTCCCGGGCACCGAGCTGCTCTCCAAGCGGGAGTGGGAGGTCGCCGAGCTCGTCGCCGAGGGGCGGAGCAACAAGGAGATCGCCGCCGCGCTCGTGATCTCGACCCGGACGGCGGAGGGGCACGTCCAGCGGATCCTCGGCAAGCTCGAGTTCCTGTCCCGCGCGCAGATCGCGTCCTGGATGACCGAGCAGCGCGTGCGCGGGGCGACCGGGTAGTCCGCCCCGGGCGCAGCGGCGGGGGTGGGCGGCGACGTCGCGACCCATGGCCTCCCCCTTCGGATGGTCGTGCAGGTGCGGCGGGGCCGCGCCGCCGGGTGTCCGGCAGCACGAAGCCTGCACGCCGGGGGCGAAGGGGTGTACGCGCGGAACTACGTGTCGACTACGTGTTTACGGCTCACGGCCGGTCGACGTGCTCGCCCGCGGCGGT
>NZ_JACBXB010000192.1 GCF_013870575.1 Pseudonocardia pini | reverse complement strand
CCAGCGCGGACGCCTCGGCGAGCGTCTCCTGCTGGCCCGCGACCCGCCGGGTCAGCACGGGGGACAGGGCGTTGAGACCCACCGTGACCAGCACCGCGGTGACGATCAGGCCCGCCCCGAGCAGCGGGTCGATCGTGAGCAGGATGGCCGAGCTCACCGCGAGCGCCGCCGCCGACCCGCACAGCCCGGACACCCAGAGGACACTCCGGGCCGCCTGGTCGGCGTCGGACGAGGCGATGGTCAGCAGCTCGCCGTGCCGCCGGAGCGCCGCGCCGGGACGCACCACCCGCTCGGCGAGCTCCACGCGGAGCTGGTGGCCCTCGTCGATCACGGCGCCGTGGCCGAGGCGGGCGAACCAGCGGTAGCAGGTGTTCAGCACGCCGAACAGCACGACCAGGCCGGCGAGGCACAGCACCAGCAGCCGGACGTCCCCCGTCGCCACCGCGGAGTCGATGGCCACCCCGATCGCCAGGGGCACCAGCGCCTCACAGGTCTGGTGCCCCATCAGGAGCAGCGACGCCCCCACCACCCGTCTGCGCTGCCGTCGGAGTACCCGGCGCCGCAGCCCCACCTCAGTCGTGCCCACGTGCGGAGATGATCTCAGTGTCCGGCGCGGTGTCGCCAGTACCCGCAGAACAGGATGTCCTGCTTCGGCACCCCCGCCCGCACCCAGTGCCTGCGCAGGCCGCTGGGCAGCGACTGCTCGCCGACCGTCCAGCCGTAGAAGGGTGCGGTGGGCAGGGGGAGAGCCTCGGCGGCGGCCAGCGCGGCGCGGCCGGGCACGGCGGCCGGGTCGTCCCGGGTGATCCAGGTGACCTCGACGCCCGCCGGTCCCGTCAGGTCCTGCCGGTCCGCCGCGGTGGGGATCTCGATCAGGGCGCGGCCCCGCGCCTCGGCGGGCAGCGACGCGAGGATGCCCGCGGTGGCGGGCAGGCCGCTCTCGTCCGCGACCATGACCACCTCGTTCAGCGCCGGATCGGGGTTGAAGCCCACGCCCTCGTCGAGCAGCGCGACGGGGTCGCCGGGCGAGCAGGTCTCCGCCCACGCCGCGCCCGGTCCGGCGGTGCCGTCCGCGACGGAGCCGTGCAGCACCACGTCGACGTCGATCTCCGGACCGTCCGGGCCCACCGGCCGGTACGCCCGCACGGTGTAGACCCGCAGGTGAGGACGGGTGGCCTTGGACTGCGTGAGGAACCTCGCGTAGCTCAGCGTGGTCAGCTTGTCCGGGAGGTTCTCCAGCGTCCCGCCCGCCGTGGGCAGGAACAGCCGGAACCACTGGTCGAACCCCACGTGGCGGAAGCGGTCGAGCTCGCCGCCGCCCAACGTCACGCGGGCGAGGTGTGGGGAGAGCCGCTCCCGGCGGACGACCCGCGTGCGCAGCAGCTCGGACACCTCCGGCGTGATCCGGTTCGCCCGCATGTTCGTCCGCGCCACGATGGCCCCCTTCGAGAAAGTGAGGCTACCCTAACAAATGGCGGGCCCGGCACGGTGTCGGCGGGTCAGGACTCCTCGGCGTGCTCCCGGCGGGCGGCGGCGCCGAAGCGCTGTTGGGCGTTCTGCTTCGAGGTCCCGTAGAGCGCGCCGATCTTCGTCCAGCTCACGCCCGCCTCGCGGGCTGCCGCGGCCCGCGTGCGCTCGACCTCCTCGGCCGCCGCACGCAGCTCACGGGCGGCGGCGAGCTCGTCGAGCGGGGACTCCGCCGCCGCGAACGCGTCGATCGCCTTCTGGACCCGCTTGAGCCCGCCCTGACCCGCCATGCGTCAACCCTATCTTGACCAGATCACCGTCAATGCTACCTTGACGAGTGTCAATCCGAGGTTGACGAAAGGTGAGAGCGATGAGCACGGTGACGAAGCCCGAGGCCGGCACGGCCGACGCGCGTCGGGCCCTACGGGCGGTCTACTCCGCGATCGCGGCCCTGCGGCACTCACCCGACTCACCCGCGGTGGCGCAGGCCATCAGCCGCGCGGGCGCCGCCGTCGAGACGCTGCCGCGCGGGCTCACCAGCGAGGCCCTCTACCGCCTGCTCGGCACGGTCGAGGACTGCCACCGCGCCGGCGTGTCCTCCTCGGCCCGCCTCGGCGAGCGGTGGCGTGCGGTCACCACCGCGGTCCGGCTGGGCGCCTGAGCCTCGGGCCGGCACCATGCGCGGCACCCGACACGAGGAGGCGCTGTGCTCACCGGCCTGCACACCATCGTCTACGCCGAGGACGCGGAGCGGGCGCGCGCCTTCCTCCGGGACGTCCTCGACCTGCCGTTCGTCGACGCCCACGACGGGTGGCTGATCTTCGCCGCCCCACCCACGGAGATCGCGGTCCATCCGGGCGAACCGGACACGAGCGGGCGGCACGAGCTCTACCTCATGTGCGACGACGTGGAGCGGACCGTCGCCGAGCTGACCGCCAAGGGGGTGGAGTTCACCGAACCGGTGGCGGACGTCGGCTGGGGGCTGCTGACCCGGCTGCGCGTCCCCGGCGGCGGTGAGCTGGGGCTCTACCAGCCACGACACCCGAGCCCACTCACCCCCGAGCGAACGCGCTGAGCCGTTCGGCCTCGGCCGCCACCTCGTCGTCGGCGGCGGGGGAGAGCGGTTCGAACGGGGTGGTGCGCACCTCTCCGTCGACGAACCGCCAGGTCCCCGCGACCCGCCCGCCGACCAGGAAGGTCGGGGTGGACTGGGGCATCCGGGTGTGGAACACCTTCTCGCGGTGCTCCGCGGGGAGGATCCCGGTCCGCTTGGCGTGGCCGAGCAGCAGGACCGCGTCCCAGGCGCCGAGGAAGCGGACGGGCGCGGGTGCCGCGGCGGGCGGCAGCGGCGCCCTCGGGAGGTCGACGAGCACCGCCCCCTCCTCGTCCCGGAAGCGCCGCAGCTCGAGCCGCTCCAGCACGGACTTGGTCTCGGTGAGGGTCCAGCCGCCGTAGCGCGCGATGTCGCCCGAGGTGGCGGGCCCGAACCCGCGCAGGTAGCGGGCGACCAGCAGCTCCTGGCCCGCGGCGAGCGACACCGGGGCGGCCCTGCGGCCGAGCCACCGGTCGGCGAGCTCGTAGAGCTGGGCCCGCGGGCTCTCCCAGGTGCCAGAGGGCGGCACCCGCACCAGGTCCACCCACAGCTGGGCGCCGGTCCAGGCCGTCTTCCCGAAGCCGTCCGCGACGAGCCGCGACACGATCTCCGCCTGCTTGAGCGGACCGTCCGCGAGGTACCCGCGCACGGCCTCGCCCACCGCGGGCATGTCCAGTGCGCGCGCCTCGGGGAGGCGGAGGAACAAGGTCCGACGGGCCTCGCGCACGGCCTCGGTGAGCGGCGCCCAGTCCGCCGCCGAGACCATGTGGATCGTGCACCGCATGACCCACCCCTGCACGATCCGTCTGCGCCGCAACGCCTCGGTGAGGTCCTCCCGGTGCAGACCGGCGAGCCGCGACCACAGCCCCACGTAGCCCGCGGGCGAGTACTGCGTCTGCAGCCCACCCACCCGCTCGACGACGGCGGCCGGGCTCGTCGTCGCCCGCTCCAGCAGCTGCTGGCGGGCGAGCAGGGCGCGCAGCTGCCGGTCCCGGCCGAGCACGCGTTCCGTCATGCCGACAGTGTCCCGCCCCGAGCGGTCAGGAACGGGCCGCATGCCCGGTGACCGCCGCGGCGGCGTCCCGGGGGAGCCGCAGCGCGGCCACGACCGCGGGTGCGAGGAGCACCGCGAGCGCGAGGAAGGCGATCCGGTACGGGGTCGTGCCGGAGTCCGGTGCGACCACGTCCCCCAGCCGGACGAGCAGCGCGCCGACGGCGACCCCGAGCCCGGCGCTGACCTCCTGCAGCGTCGAGACCAGGGTGTTCGCCGGCGTCATCCGGTCCGGCTCGACGTCCGCGAACGCGATGCTGTTGTAGGTGGTGAAACCCACCGACCGGCCGATCCCGCTGGCCACCAGCACCGCGACGACCAGCCACAACGGCGTCTGCGCCTGGAGGAACGCGATCGCCACGAGCATCGCGACCGACGCCGCCACGGACGCGACCATGACCGAGCGTGCCCCGAACCGGCGCATCAGCGGGGTCGTGGCGGGCTTGATCCCCACGTTCCCCACGAACAGCGCGATCACCACCAGCCCGGCCTGTGCCGCGGACCAGCCGAAGCCGAGCTGGAAGAACAGCGGGAGCAGGAACGGCACCGCGGTGATCACCGCGCGGAACACCGAGCCCGCGCCCGCCGTGGTGCGCAGGGTGTGCACCCCGAGGACCCGCAGGTCCACCAGCGGCCTGCGGGTGCGCAGCAGGTGGCGGACCGCGGCGGTGAGCAGGACCGCGGCGGCGACCAACAGCGCCCCGACCGCGAACCACCGGGGGGTGCCCGTCCCCAGCAGCTCCAACCCGCCGACCAGCGCCGCGATCCCCGAGGCGCCGAGCAGGAACCCCGTCCGGTCGAGGCGTCCGGGATCGAGCGCGGGCACCCGCGGGACCAGGCTGCGCGTCGCGACGAGCGCGGCGATCCCCAACGGGACGTTGACCAGGAAGATCCACCGCCAGGACGCGTACTCGGCCAGGAGGCCGCCGAGGGCGGGCGCGAGCACCGGCGCGAGCAGGGCGGGCCAGGTCAGGTACGCGATGGCGCGGACCAGGTCCGAACGGTCCGTCGTGCGCAGGACCACCAGCCGTCCGACGGGCACCATCATCGCCCCGCCCACGCCCTGCAGCACCCGCGTCCCCACCAGCACCCCGAGGTTCGGCGCGAGCGCGCACCCCACGGACGCGAGCGTGAACAGCACGATCGCGGCCGCGAAGACCCGCCGCGGCCCCGCCCGGTCCGCCAACCAGCCGCTCACCGGCACCAGCACCGCGACCGTGAGGATGTACGCCGTCACGGCCACGTTCACGTCGACGGGGGAGACGCCGAGGTCGGCCGCGATGTGCGGGGCGGCCGGGGCGATCACCGTGGCGTCGAGGATCTCCATGAAGAACGCCGCCGCCACGAGCAGCGCGAGGCGCCGGTCCACGTCGGAGACCCTAGCTCACGGCCCCGACTATGTCAGGACAAACACTCGTGGGGCGTGGGACCACTAGTCTCCGAGATGTCCGGTTCCGTCCTGCCCTCGGAGGACACGTGTCCGTTTCCCCGTTGGTCTGGTGGCTGACGATCCTCGCGATCGTCGGCCTGCTGGCCTTCGACTTCGTGTTCCACGTCCGGAAGGCGCACATCCCGACGCTGCGGGAGGCGGGGCTCTGGTCCGCCCTCTACGTGGGCATCGCCCTGTTGTTCGGGGTGGGGGTGTGGGTGTTCGGCGGCTCGACCATGGGCACCGAGTACTTCGCGGGCTACGTCACCGAGAAGGCCCTCTCGGTGGACAACCTGTTCGTCTTCCTGATCATCATGAGCAGCTTCTCGGTGCCCCGCGCCGACCAGCAGAAGGTGCTGCTGTTCGGCATCGTGTTCTCGCTGATCGCGCGGACCGGGTTCATCTTCCTGGGCGCCGCGCTGATCAACACCTTCGCCTGGGTCTTCTACCTCTTCGGGCTGATCCTGCTGCTCACGGCGGGGAACCTGATCAAGAGCGAGGGTGGCGACGACGAGGCGGACAACTTCGTCATCCGGCTGGCCAGACGGTTCCTGCGCACCTCCCCGCACTACGACGGCGACAAGCTCTTCACCGTCGAGGACGGCAAGCGGGTCATGACCCCGATGCTGCTGGTGATGGTGGCGATCGGCGGCACGGACATCCTGTTCGCCCTCGACTCCATCCCGGCGATCTTCGGGCTGACCCAGAACACCTACATCGTGTTCACCGCCACCGCGTTCTCGCTGCTGGGGCTGCGCCAGCTGTACTTCCTGATCGACGGCCTGCTCGACCGGCTCGTCTACCTGTCCTACGGGCTCGCGGCGATCCTCGGGTTCATCGGCGTGAAGCTGATCCTGCACGCGCTGCACGAGAACAACGTCCCGTTCATCAACGACGGCGAGCCGGTCCCGGTGGTCGAGATCAGCACGCCGGTGTCGCTGAGCGTGATCATCGGGGTGCTGGTCATCACGGTGATCGCCTCGCTGCTGAGCCCGAAGGGCAAGGCGGTCAACGCCTCGTCGACGGTCCGGCGGCGGGCCAAGGAGTACCTGCACTGCGACGACCCGGCGGAGCGGGCCCGGTTGATCGAGGTGCTCAAGGGCGAGGAGGAGCGGCTGAAGGGCCTCTCGCCGCGCGCTCGCAAGGCGCTCAAGGAGGACACCGAGCTCGTCGAGCTGGTGAACAAGGTGCGGGAGGAACACGCGAGGGAGAGCGCCTCGACCTGAGCGCTGTGCTCGAGCGCACGTTTCGTGCTCTCAGCGCGGTCCGGACAGCGCTGAGCGCACGCAGATCGTGATCTTGCCGCGCTGAGAGCACGAAACGTGCGATCTTGGTCGGGTTCGGGCGGGCGGGCTCGGGGGGTGTGGGTGCTCGAGGGCGGTCAGCGAGGGTGTCGGGGCGCCCGTTCCGGGACGACGCCGAGGCGGATCAGGCTCTCGGCGGTCGCGAGCACGGACTCCTCGGCGGGCCGCGCGGTCCAGCCCAGGTCGCGGGCGGCCTTCGCCGAGCTCACCGACGCCGGGACGTCCACCAGCGCCAGCGCCGTCCGGAGGGTCCGGTCGAAGCGCGCCGCGGCCCACATCAGCGGATAGGGCAGGGCGCGGGTCGGCACCCGGTAGCCGCGCGGGGCGTACTCGGCGGCCAGCAGCTCCGCGATCTCGCCGAGCCAGAGCTGCTCTCCTGCGGCGATGTACCGGTTGCCCGCCGCCTCGGGGGCGAGCATCGCGAGCCGGTGCAGGGTCGCCACGTCCCGCACGTCGACCACCGCGAACCCGAGCCGCGGCACGGCGGGCACACCGCGGACGAGCAGCAGCCGGATCACCTCGGCGGAGACGTTCGCCTCGGCCCGCCACAGCGGGCCCAGCACCAGGCCGGGGTTGACCACGGCCAGCTCCAGGTCGCGGTCGGCGGCGGCCGCCCAGGCCGCGCGCTCGGCGAGCGTCTTGCTCTTCGGGTACGGGTCGAGGCCGTCGACGACGGACCAGTCGTCCTCGGTGAAGACCCGCTGCTCGGGATGGCCGTGGCGGACGGCGTCGATCGAGGACGTGAGCACCACCCGCCGGACGCCCGCGTCCGCCGCGGCACCCAGGACGCGCAGCGTGCCGTCGACGGCGGGGCGGACGAGCTCGGCCTCGTCCGCGGGCATGGCCGCCGGCGCCGGGGAGGCCACGTGCCAGACGTACTCGCACCCCGCGACGGCCTCGGCCCAGCCCCGGTCGGCGTCCAGCGACGCCTCCACCAGCTCGAGCGACCCGCCGGTCTCCGCGGCGAGAGCCCGCAGCGGGGCGACGTCGGCGCGGGCGGCGTCGCGGACCGTCGTCCGTACCGGGTGGCCGTGTTCGAGCAGCTCGCGGACGCAGTGGCCGCCGATGAACCCCGTCCCCCCGGTGACCAGGACCGTCATCGCACGCCCCCATCTATACGGTGTTCAGAATCTGAGCACTGTATAGACGGCTCGCGCGGCCGTCGTCAACCACCTACTGTCGGATCGTGCCTGCCGAGACCAGGGCGACCTACCACCACGGTGCGCTGCGCGAGGAGCTGATCAGCGCCTCGGTCTCCCTGATCGAGGCCGAGGGGATCGGCGCGGTCAGCCTGCGTCGGGTCGCCCGCGAGGCGGGCGTCAGCCCGGGTGCGCCCTACCACCACTTCGCCGACCGGGCGGCGCTCTTCGCTGCCGTCATCGTCCGCGGCTCGGCACTCCTGGAGTCCGAGCTGCGACAGGCTCGTGCGCAGGCGACGTCCGGCGTGGAGGCCCTGGGCGCCTTCGTGCGGACCTACGTGCGGTTCGCGCGGGAGCACCCGGGATACGTGCACCTCATGCTGCGTCCGGAGCTCTCCCACCCGGACCGGCACCCGGACGCGGCGCACGCGGGCGAGGGGTCGATCGACCTGCTCACGGCGGCGGTCGTGGACTGCCAGCGCGAGGGCACCGCCCCGCCCGGCGACCCGATGCCCGCGGTCGGGCTGGTCTGGGCCCTGGCCGTCGGGATCGTCACGCTCTGGCTGGACGGACCGCTGCAGGAGCGGTGCGTCGACGTCGGCACCACACCCGAGGTGCTCACCGCCCAGATCACCGCGCTGCTCACGGGCCTGATGAGCGGGTCGGCGGGCCGGGCCTGACGCGCTACCGGCCGTTGGCCTGGAACAGCGGGCCCGCGCCGAGGCGAGAGCGGCGGCGCGGGACCGGCTG
>NZ_JACBXB010000191.1 GCF_013870575.1 Pseudonocardia pini | reverse complement strand
GCGCGCCCCGGGCCAGGTCCGCGGCGACGGCGGCGGGCTCGGCGGTGCCCCCTGCCCCGTCCTCCCGGATCCGCTCGACGCCGGCCCGCATCGTGAGCAGCATGTTGGTGCCGGTGTCCGCGTCGGCCACCGGGAAGACGTTGATCCCGTCGAGCTCGGCGCGGCGGTCCTGCAGGCCCGCGACGGCGGCCGACGCCCAGCGCCGGAGCAGGGCGGCGTCGAGCTCGGGGGGCACGCGCACCACCCTAAAGGCGTCGGTTACCCTGGTGGTCACGTGCCCGGCCTCCGCCGGGCCTGAAGTTGTCTGTCTACCCCGAGGAGTGTCCGACGTGGCTGCCGTCTGCGACGTCTGCGGCAAGGGTCCGGGCTTCGGCATGTCCGTCTCGCACTCGCACCGCCGTACCAACCGCCGCTGGAACCCGAACATCCAGACCGTTCGGGCGGTGAACGCCGGCGGGAACAAGGAGCGCAAGAACGTGTGCACCTCGTGCCTGAAGGCCGGCAAGGTCTCGCGCGCCTGAGCGCTCGATCACCACTGACGGGGCGGTCTCCCACCGGGAGCCGCCCCGTAGTCGTTCCCGGGGGGCTCAGGCCCCGAACCAGTCCTTGAGCCCCTTGCGGGCGTAGCGGATCGACAAGGTGCCCATCCCGGCGCTGCCGGTGACCGTGAGGTGCGGGCCCGAACCGGTCGGCACGTGCGGGACCTTGGTCGAGACCGTGCCCCACGAGGTCTTCACCCCGTCGACGTCCGCAGAGGCGCCGGGCGGCAGCACGAGCGTGACCGACCCCATCCCCGTGGACACGTCCACCGCGATCTCGGGCGGCACCCGGGTCTCGGTGAGGTCCAGGTGGATCGAGCCCATCGACGTCGTCAGCTTCAGCTGGGCGGGCACCGGCCAGTCCCCGGTCCGCTTGATCGAGCCCATCTCCGTGTTGAGGTGGACCGCCTCCTTGCGCGCGGGCACGGCCGCGGGCGCCACCGGCGCGATCGCCGCCCCCGGCAGGTCCGCCAGCGGCGGTTCCAGCTCCGCGAAGGTCCGGGCCGCGTAGACCGCGCCCAACCGGTCCTCGAGCTCCGTCAGCGTGATCCGACCCTCGCCCATCGCGGTGTGCAGCCGCTGCGCGGCGGCCTCGCGATCGGCGTCCGAGATGCGCAGATTGCCCCCGTCCACCTGACCGAGCCTACGGGAGCTTCCAGTCGACGGGGTCCCCGCCGATCTCCTCGAGCAGGTCGTTGGCCCGGCTGAAGGGGCGCGAGCCGAAGAAGCCGCGGTCCGCGGACATCGGGCTCGGGTGTGCGGACTCGATGATCGGCACGTCGACCAGCAGCGGGGCCAGGTTCCGGGCGTCTCGCCCCCACAGGATCGCCACCAGCGGCTCCGCGTCCCGCTCCACGAGCGCGCGGATGGCCTGCTCGGTCACGGCCTCCCAGCCCTTGTCCCGGTGCGAGCCCGGCGAGCCCGGCTCCACGGTGAGGCACCTGTTGAGCAGCAGCACGCCCTGCGTCGTCCACGGCGTCAGGTCGCCGGTGGAGGGCTGCGGGTAGCCGAGGTCCTCGCCGTACTCGCGGTAGATGTTCACCAGCGAGCGCGGGATCGGGCGGGTCTCCGCGGACACCGAGAAGGACAGCCCGACGGCGTGTCCCGGCGTCGGGTACGGGTCCTGGCCCACGATCAGCACGCGGACCTCGTCGAACGGTTGCTGGAAGGCCCGGAGCACGTTCGCGCCCGCGGGCAGGTACCGGCGGCCCGCGGCGATCTCCGACCGGAGGAACTCCCCCATCTGCGCGACGACGGGGGCGACCGGCTCGAGCGCCCGCGCCCAGCCCGCCTCGACCACCTCGGCCAGCGGCTTCGCCATCAGGAGACCCTCCGCAGCTCGGCGCGGAACCGCTTGCCCCGCTGCACGTAGGAGTCCACCGCGTACTGGAACCGGCCCTCCGGCACCTCGTAGCCCTCGCGGACCTTCGCGGGCACCCCCAGCGCCATCGCGCGCGGCGGCACGACGGAGTTCGGCGACACGACCGCGCCCGCGGCCACGATCGCGCCCTCGCCGATCCTGGACCCGTTGAGCACCACCGACCCCGAGGAGATCAGCACCTTGTCCGCGATGTCCGCGGCCTCGATGTGCACGTTGTGCCCCACCGTGACGTCGCTGCCGATCAGCGTGGGCTGCCGGGCGGTGGTGTGGACGATCGAGCCGTCCTGGATGCTCGTGCGCTCCCCCACGACGATGTACCCGTCGTCCCCGCGGAGCACGGCGGTGGGCCACACCGAGGACTCCGCGCCGATCCGCACGTCCCCGATCACGACCGCGTCCGGATGGACGTAGGCCTCGGGATGGATGTCCGGTTCGCGGTCACCGAGCGCATACACAGGCACCGGTGCACCCTACTTTCCGCGGTCGTCGCCGGCGTCGCGCGCCCCGTCCTCCCGCTCCACGCGCGCGGTCAGCTCGTCGATCACCAGCAGGTCCCGGTCCAGCGTGCCCGTGCGGTACGCCGACCGGGCCACGATCTGCGAGATCACCGGCGCGGTCACGGCCTGGAACAGGATGACGAGCACCAGGGTGGCGGCGTTCTCGAACTCCAGCCGGACCGCGGTGCCGATCAGGATGAGCAGCAGCCCGAGCGTCTGCGGCTTCGTGGCGGCCTGGAGCCGGGCGGGGAGGTCCGGCAGCCGGAGCAGCCCCAGGGCGCCCAGCAGGCAGGACAGTGCCCCGAGCAGCAGGAACACCGACGACACGACGTCGCGGATCACCGGTGCCGCTCCCACCGCTCGACGAGCCGGGCCGCGGTCGCGGACCCGACGAACCCGACCAGCGCCACGGCCGCGATCAACGGCACCGTGGACCCGTCCCGGTAGATGGCGATGTAGACGGCCGCGGCGGCCACGATGAGGACCACGAACACGTCGAGCGCGGCGATCCGGTCCAGCGTGCCGGGTCCCTTCAGCAACCGGGTCACGGTGAGCAGCGCCGCGGCGCTGAGCATGCCCAGGACCAGCGCGAACACGATCGTCATGCGGGCACCCCCATCGCGGCGACGACCCGCTCCTGCAGGCGCCGCATCTGTACCCGGACCTGCTCGGCGTCCGCGGCGCCGCGCAGGCCGAGCGCGTAGACGTAGAGCAGCCCGCCCTGGCGGTCGATCTGCAGCACGAAGCTCCCCGGGGTCAGCGCGGCGGCGGCCGCGATCACGGTGACGACCCGTTCGGAGCGGGTCAGCAGCGGGACGGCGACGATCCCGGCCCGCGAGCGCGACCCGTACCGCAGGGTCTCGACGCTGACGACCAGGCCGGACCGGAAGAGGTCGCCGACCAGGAACCCGGCCAGCATCAGCAGCGGCCACGGGCGGAAGGGCAGCCGCGGTACCAGGGGCAACGGGAACAGGGCCGTGACCACGATCGCCACCACCACCCCGCCGACGACGATCGTGGGCGACACCCGACCCCACAGCAGGAGCCACACGACCGTCAGCCAGAGGATCTGCGGCCAGCGCCTGACGACCGTCATCCGAGCACCGCCTCGAGGTAGGGCGTGCGGGCCAGCAGGTCCGTGCCCGCGCGCTCGGTCACCGCGGACAGCGGGCCCGCGGCCGCGGCGATCGCGATGCTCACCGCGATCAGCGCCGCGGTGGCCACGTACATCGGCTTCGACGTCTTCGCGGTGCCGACGACCAGCTCGTCGGTGGGGTCGGCGTCGGGCAGCGGCTCCTTCTCGGCCCCCCAGAACACCCGGATCCACACCCGGACCACGGCCCACAGGGTGAGCAGGCTGGCGAGCACCACGAACCCGGCGACGACGGCCGTCCCGACGGTGGCCCCCGCGCCCGCCTGCAGCAGGGCGAGCTTGGCCACGAAGCCGGACGTCGGCGGGATGCCCGCCAGGGTCAGCGCGGGGATCGCGAAGAGCACCGCCAGCACCGGGGAGCGCCGCGCCAGACCGCCCATCTGGTCGATGGAGACCGTGCCCGTCCGCCGCGTGATCAGGCCGCCGACCAGGAACAACGTGGCCTGCACGGTGATGTGGTGGACGATGTAGAGCGCCGTCCCGGCCGCGCCGTGGGCGTCGTACACCGCGAGCCCGAACAGCATGAACCCGATGTGGCTGACCAGCAGGAAGGACAGCAGCCGGTTCAGGTCGTTCTGCGCCAACGCGCCCAGCGCCCCGACGACCATGGTCAGCACGGCGAGGACCAGCAGCACCGCGCTGGGCCCGGCGCCGGGGAACACCAGTGTCTGTGTGCGCAGCAGCGCGTAGATGCCGACCTTGGTGAGCAGGCCCGCGAACAGCGCCGTGACCGGCGCGGGGGCGTTCGGGTAGCTGTCCGGCAGCCAGAAGTGCAACGGCACCATGGCGGCCTTGATCCCGAACGTGACGATCGTGAGCATCGACAGCAGCGTCCTCAGCCCGGGCGGGAGCTCGGCGACCCGGTTCGCGAGATCGGCCAGGTTGACGGTGCCCGTCGAGGCGTAGACCAGCGCGATCGTGGTGAGGAACAGCAGCGACGACGTGAGCGAGATGATCACGTAGGTCATCCCGGAGCGGATCCGGGAGGCGTTGGTCCGTCGGGTGATCAGCACGTACGAGGCCGCGAGCATGATCTCGAAGGCGACGAACAGGCTGAACAGGTCCCCGGTCAGGTAGGCCAGGGACACGCCCGTCGAGAGCAGCAGGAAGATCGGGTGGAAGGTGGTGCTCGCGGTGTCCCGGCCGTAGTCGGAGATCCGCTGGTCGATGGCGTAGACCAGCACCGCCAGGGTGACCACCGTGGAGACGAGCAGGAGCAGCGCGGACAGCCGGTCGGCGACCAGCACGATCCCGACGGGCGCGGGCCACCCCCCGAGCTCGACGACGACGGGGCCGCTCCGGTCCGCCGCCACCAGCAGGATCGCCGCGACCGCGGACACGCAGGCCAGCACCACGATGCCGATCAGCCGCTGCACCATCGCCGACCGGGCGAAGATCACGGTCAGCGCCGCACCGAGGATCGGCAGCAGCACCGGGAGGGTCACCAGGGTCGTCACCGGGGGGCCTCCACCGGCTCGTTCGACGCCGCGGCGGAGCCCGGGTCCACGATCTCGTCCGTGCCCTCGGTGTCCTCCTCCATGGAGCCGTCCGGCCGCTCGCTGGCGGCGATCCGGCGGTCCTCGAGGTCGTCTTGCACCTCGTCGTGGCCGGTCAGCACCCAGCTGCGGTAGCCCAGCGCGAGCAGGTACGTGGTGAGCGCGAAGGTGATCACGATGGCCGTGAGCGCGAGCGCCTGGGGCAGCGGGTCCGCGAAGTCCTCGGCAGGCGCCGTGCCGAGCACGGGGGCACGGGCGGGCGGGCCGCCCGCGAGCTGCAGCAGCAGGTTGGCGCCGTGGCCGAGCACCACGATCCCGATCAGGATGCGCATCAGCGAGCGCTGCATGAGCAGGTAGAAGCCCACGGAGTAGAGGACGGCCAGGACCACGGCCATCGCGACGTTGATGGTGATCACGGGCCCTCGCTCTCCTCGGCGTCGCGCTCGATGCCGCTGCCCAGGGACCGGAGCAGGTCGAGGACCACGCCGATGATCAGGACGTACACCCCGACGTCGAGCACCAGGCTCGACACCACCTCGACGCCCAGGACGGAGATCTTCGCGCTGGTCAGCACCGGGGCGCCGAAGGCGACGGGGGCGAGTGCCGAGAGCGTGGCCAGCAGCAGCCCGGTGCCCATCAGCACGGGCGGGCGCAGCTGCAGCCGGGACCCGATCTCGGCGCCCTCGGAGCCGCCGCCCGCGATGTAGCGCAGCACGAAGGCCAGGCCCGCCGTGAGCCCGCCCGCGAACCCGCCACCGGGCGCGTAGTGCCCCACGATCAGCAGGTAGACCGAGAACACCAGGATCGTGGGGAACAGGAACCGGGTCGCCGCCTCGAGCAGCAGGGTGCGGTTGGTGCGCACCGGGCAGGCCCCGGTCAGCGTCCACTCGCCCTCGGGCGCGTCCCACTGCTCGAAGGGGACCTTCTCGGGGGTGGTCGTCATCCCTGGATCTCCTTCTCGTGCTCGGGGGTGCCCGCGCCCGACTCGCCCTTGCGGTCGAACCGGGTGGCCAGCACGAGGCTGGCCGTGCCCGCCGCCGCGATGAGCAGGACGGTGATCTCCCCGACCGTGTCCAGTGCCCGGAAGTCCACCAGGATCGCGGCGATGACGTTGTCCGCGCCCGCCTCCGGCGAGCGGGCGATGAACTCGGCGCTCACTGCGGGCGGCTCCTGCCGCGCCCCGGACAGCACCACGCCCGCCACCGCCACGAAGATCCCGGCGACCGAGGCCAGCGCGGCCTTGCGCAGCTGCACCTGACGGCGGGGCCGCGGGCCGGCGTCGAAGTGCGCGGGCAGCCTGCGCAGCACGAACACGAAGGCGACCATCGTGAGCGTCTCGACGAGGAACTGGGCCAGCGCGAGGTCCGGGGCCCCGTCGACCACGAAGAGCCCGCCGATGCCGTAGCCGATGGCGCCGACCAGCAGGACCGCGGTGAACCGCCGCCTGACGCGGGTGAGGGCGAGCGCCGCCGCCACCACGATCAGGCCCAGCGGGAGCTGCATGAGCGAGCCGAAGCCCGGCTGCGAGGTGGGCCACGCACCCCCGGTGACCAGCGCGATCCCGGGCAGGACGAGCACGGTGAGCAGCAGGACGGCGAGGTAGACCGGCAGCGAGCCCGCCTGGATCCGCCCGGTCGTCCACACGGCGAAGCGCTCGATCCCGCCGACCACCAGCTCGTAGCCGCGCTGGGCGGACAGCGGGTGGCGAAGCGCGCCGTGCAGGGCGGTGATCCGCACGCGCTGCGCGTGCAGGGTCAGGCCCACGGCCAGGGCGACGGCCGAGAACAGCAGCGGCACCGAGAGCCCGTGCCACAGGGCGAGGTGGTACTCGGCCTCGACGGCGTCCGCGGCCGGGTACGCGGCGGCGTAGGACCCCGCGAGCCGGTCCACCAGCGGCGGGACGCAGCCCAGCACGAGACCGGCGAGCGCCGCGATCCAGGTCGGGGCGAGCAGGCCGACCGCCGGGCGGGTGGGCTCGGTGGTGTCGACGCCCGGTTTGGTGGCGAACGCGCCCCACAGGAACCGGGCGGAGTACGCGACGGTGAACACCGAGCCCACCAGCAGCCCGATCCCGAGCACCCAGCCGCGGGCCCCACCCTCGTGCACGAAGGCCTCGAACGCGGCCTCCTTGCCCAGGAAGCCCAGCAGGAACGGGATGCCCGCCATCGACGCGGCGGACAGTGTGGCGGCCACGGCGAGCCCCGGCAGCGCCTTGCCGAGCCCGGACAGCGAGCCGACCTCCCGCGTGCCGGTGACCTTGTCCACGATCCCGACCACCATGAACAGCGGCGCCTTGAACAGCCCGTGCGCGAGCAGCATGGTCAGCGCGGCGATCTCGCCGATCCGGTCGCCGGAGCCGAAGAGCACCATGAGGAAGCCGAGCTGGCTCACGGTGCCGAAGGCCAGCAGCCGTTTCAGGTCGGTCTCGTGCAGCGCCCGCCAGCCGCCGACCAGCATCGTGACCAGGCCCAGCACCGCGATCGGCAGCCACCACTCGACGCGGTCCGCGAACCCCGGCGACAGCCGCCCGACCAGCACCACGCCCGCCTTCACCATGGACGCGGCGTGCAGGTAGGCGCTCACCGGCGTGGGCGCCGCCATCGCGCCCGGCAGCCAGGGGTGGAAGGGGAACTGCGCGCTCTTCGTGAGCGCACCGACCAGGATCAGCACGACGCCGGTGGCCGCGAGCCCGCCCGAGGGCGGCGAGGCGACGATCTCCGAGATCCGGTACGTGCCCGCGGACTCCCCCAGGAACACGATCCCCAGCAGCATCGCCAGCCCGCCCAGCACGGTGACCAGCAGCGCCTGCACCGCGGCCCGCCGGTTGGCGCGGTGCAGACCACCCTGCCCCACCAGCAGGAACGACGCGATGGACGTCAGCTCCCAGAAGACGTAGAGGGTGAGCAGGTCGTCCGCCAGGACCAGGCCGAGCATCGCGCCCGCGAAGGCGAGCAGCAGCGCCGAGTTCCGTGGGGCGTCTCGGCTGTCCTTGCCGAAGTACCAGGCGGAGTAGGCCAGGATCAGCGCCCCGAGGCCGCCGACCAGCACGATCATCACGACGCCGAGGGCGTCCAGCCGGAAGCCGAGCTCCAGGTCCAGGGCGGAGGCCCAGACGTGGGTCTCGGAGACCCCCGGGCCGAGGGCCGCGCCCAGGTTCGCCAGCCCCCACACCAGCGTGGC
>NZ_JACBXB010000190.1 GCF_013870575.1 Pseudonocardia pini | reverse complement strand
CGCCCACGCAGCGCGTGGACGGGCCCGGCGGAGACGAAAAACGCTCAGTCGGTCTTGAGCACGGCCTCGATCTCGAGGGTGATCAGGACCTTCTCGCTCACCACGACGCCGCCGCCGTCGAGCGGCATCGAGATGTCGACGCCGAAGTCGCTGCGGTTGATCGTGGTGGTGGCGGTGAAGCCGCAGCGGGTGCCGCCGAACGCGTCGGGGCCGAAGCCGCCGATCTCGAGGTTCAGCGTGACCGGCTTGGTCACGCCCTTGAGCGTGAGGTCGCCGTGCAGCTCGAACTCCACGCCGTCGGCGTTGATGCCGGTGGACGTGAAGGTCCACTCCGGGTACTTCTCGACCTCGAAGAAGTCGGCGGACTTGATGTGCCCGTCGCGCTGCTCGTTGTTGGTGTCGATCGAGGTGGCGTCGATGGTCGCGGTGACCGTGGAGTCCTCGAACCGCTCACCGGTGACGACCGTGCCGGAGAAGGCCCCGAAGCGGCCCTTGACCTTGGAGACCATCATGTGGCGGACGGAGAACGAGACGTCCGAGTGGACGGCGTCGATCTCCCAGGTGCCCGCGAGGTATCCAGGGATCTGTGTGGCTGCGGTCATGGGGGAGTGACCTCCGGTAGTATTTGTTGAACTCTCAGGTGTTGAGAGCGACCATAGACCCATCGAGATTGAGTGTTCAACGATAGAGGAGGTGACGTGGACCACACACGTTGGCTGGACGACGACGAACAGCGCACCTGGCGGGCCTTCCTGACCGCGCAGCGGCTGCTGTTCGAGCGTGTCGAGCGGCAGCTGCAGAACGAGGCCAAGATGCCGCACGGCTACTACGAGATCCTCGTCCGGCTGTCCGAGGCGCCGGACCGCACCCTGCGCATGAGCAGGCTCGCGGACACCTCGCTCTCCTCGCGGAGCAGGCTCTCGCACGCCGTCGCGCGTCTGGAGGAGGCGGGCTGGGTCGAGCGGACCGCCTGCGAGACCGACCGTCGCGGCGCGTGGGCGCGGCTCACCGACGAGGGCTTCGCCGCGCTGCGGGCGGCCGCCCCCGGCCACGTCGAGACGGTCCGGTCCGTCCTGTTCGACGCCCTGAGCCCCGAGCAGGCCGCCGCGCTGCAGGACATCAGCGAGTCGCTGGTCGGGCACCTGACGAACCGGCCCGTGTGGCCCGCCGAGAGCGACGCCGGAGCCGACGGAGCATGCCCCGAGGCGGGCTGATCGTGTGGCCCGGGTCGCATCGCGAGACCGCCTCCGACGTGGGCGGGAGCGGAGTCCTAGGCTGGAGGTATGTCTCGCTTCGACGTCGTCGTTCTCGGTGCCGGTCCCGGTGGTTACGTAGCAGCGATCCGCGCTGCGCAGCTCGGCAAGAGCGTGGCGATCATCGAGCAGAAGTACTGGGGCGGCGTGTGCCTCAACGTCGGCTGCATCCCTTCGAAGGCGCTGCTGCGCAACGCCGAGCTGACGCACATCGTCACCAAGGAGCAGAAGACCTTCGGCTTCACCGGTGAGATCACCGCGGACTACGGCGTGGCGTTCGACCGCAGCCGCACGGTCGCGGACGGCCGGGTCAAGGGCGTCCACTTCCTGATGAAGAAGAACAAGATCACGGAGTTCGACGGCAAGGGCACGTTCACCGACCCGCACACCATCGAGGTCGAGCTCAACGGCGGCGGCACCGAGACCGTCGAGTTCGAGAACTGCATCATCGCCACGGGCGCCACCACGAAGCTGCTGCCGGGCACGAGCCTGTCCGAGCGCGTGGTCACCTACGAGGAGCAGATCACCACCCGGGACCTGCCGGGCAGCGTGATCATCGCGGGCGCCGGCGCGATCGGCGTCGAGTTCGCCTACGTGCTGAGCAACTACGGCGTGAAGGTCACCGTCGTCGAGTTCCTCGACCGGATCCTCCCGCTCGAGGACGCGGACGTGTCCAAGGAGCTCGGCAAGCGCTACAAGAAGCTCGGCGTCGAGGTCCTGACCGGCACCAAGGTCGAGCGGATCGACGACTCCGGCGACCAGGTGACCGTCACGGTGACCGACGCGAAGGGCACCCGGGACCTGAAGGCGGACAAGGTCGTCCAGGCCATCGGCTTCCAGCCGCGGGTGGACGGCTTCGGGCTGGAGAAGACCGGCGTCGAGCTCACCGAGCGCAAGGCCATCCAGGTCGACGACGTCCTGCGCACGTCGGTGCCGCACATCTTCGCGATCGGGGACGTCACCGCCAAGCTGATGCTCGCGCACGTCGGCGAGGCCCAGGGCGTCGTCGCCGCGGAGACCATCGCGGGCGCGGAGACCATGGGCTTCGGCGCGCTCGAGTACGCGATGATGCCGCGGGCCACCTTCTGCCAGCCGCAGGTCGCGAGCTTCGGCTACACCGAGGCCCAGGCCCGCGAGCTCGCGGACGAGAAGGGCTGGAAGGTCAAGGTCGCGCAGTTCCCGTTCACGGCCAACGGCAAGGCCCAGGGCCTCGCGGAGCCGGGCGGCTTCGTCAAGCTGATCGCGGACGAGACCCACGGCGAGCTGCTCGGCGGGCACCTGATCGGCCCCGAGGTCACCGAGCTGCTGCCCGAGCTGACCCTGGCGCAGAAGTGGGACCTCACGGCCACCGAGCTGGCCCGCAACGTCCACGCCCACCCGACGCTGTCGGAGGCACTCCAGGAGGCCATCCACGGCCTCGCAGGGCACATGATCAACTTCTGACCCACCGCTCCACGCCTGAACGAACGGCACCCTCGCTCACTAGGTCTGAGCGAGGGTGCCGTTCGTTCAGCGGTGGGCGAGGTAGTACTCGGCGAGGATCCTGCTGTCGGGCGCGAACGGGCCCGGCAGGAGGGCCGCGAGCTCGGGCTGGCTCATCCATCGGCCCTCGGCGACCTCCGAGGCCTGGTGGTGGACCGGCCCGTCCCACTGCGCGGTGTAGCCGAAGAGGTGGCAGCGCAGGCCCTCCGGTCCGCCCAGGCCGGGCCCGGGGCCGGACTCCCAGGCCCTGGTGAGCAGCAGCTCCAGCGGCACCCCGTGCACGCCGAGCTCCTCGCCCAGCTCGCGCACGGCCGTCTCGTAGGGCGTCTCGCCGGGGTCGACGACCCCGCCCGCCACGCAGTCCCACAGCCCGGCCATGACCTGTTTGTCGTCGGCCCGCCGGTGGACGTAGACGCGCGTGCCGTCGCCGGAGTGCAGGAGCACGCCCGCGCTGCCGTGCCACAGCGACCGTGCGTACACCTCCGACCGCGGTGCGGAGCCGATGACCCTGCCTGCGGCGTCGAACAGCGCGATGATCTCGGGCACTGCTCCATCCTGCCGTTGTGACCTTGGCCACAAGAGCGTAGGGAGGGGCGATGGGTGGAAATCGGATCGTCGTCTACAAGGAACCCGGTGTCGTGGAGGTCGAGGACCACGACATGCCGAAGCTGGAGGTCCCCGCCGACGTGGCGCAGGCCATGGGGATGGAACGGCAGGCGCCGCACGGGGTGATCCTCAAGTGCGTCTCCACGAACATCTGCGGGTCGGACCAGCACATGGTCCGCGGCCGCACCACAGCGCCCGCGGGCCAGACGCTGGGCCACGAGATCACGGGGGAGATCGTCGAGAAGGGCTCCGACGTGCAGTTCCTCGACGTCGGGGACATCGTTACGGTTCCCTTCAACATCGCCTGCGGGCGCTGTCGGAACTGTCGGGAGGGGCACACGGGCGTCTGCCTGAACGTGAACCCCGCGCGGGCGGGCTCGGCGTACGGGTACGTCGACATGGGCGGCTGGGAGGGCGGCCAGGCGGACTACGTCATGGTGCCGTTCGCCGACTTCAACCTGATCAAATTCCCGGACCGGGACCAGGCGCTGGCCAAGATCCGCGACCTCACGATGCTCTCGGACATCTTCCCGACCGGCTACCACGGCGCCTACACGGCCGGGGTGACCACGGGATCGACCGTCTACGTGGCGGGCGCCGGGCCGGTGGGGCTCGCGGCGGCCTACTCCGCGCAGCTGCTCGGAGCGGCCGTGGTGATCGTGGGCGACCTCAACAAGGAACGCCTGGAGCAGGCCCGGTCCTTCGGCTGCGAGACCGTCGACGTGGGGCAGAGCGCCACGCTCGAGGATCAGATCGACCAGATCCTGCACACCGGCGAGGTCGACTGTGCGGTCGACGCCGTCGGCTTCGAGGCGACCGGGCACGGCGGTGGTGAGGAGCGTCCCGCCCAGGTGCTCAACGACGTCATGACGATCACCAGGGCGGCGGGCAGGCTCGGCATCCCGGGGCTCTACGTGACCGGCGACCCCGGGGCCGCCGACGCCGACGCGAAGGAGGGCACCCTCAAGGTCCGGCTCGGCCTGGGCTGGGCGAAGAGCCACAGCTTCACGACCGGGCAGTGCCCCGTGCTGCGCTACAACCGCGGGCTGATGCAGTCGATCCTGCACGACCGGGCCCACATCGCGGACGCGGTGAACGCGACCGTCATCCCGCTGGAGGACGCCCCGCGCGGCTACCGGGACTTCGACCGCGGCGCGGCGCAGAAGTTCGTCCTCGACCCGCACGGCATGGTCCCTGCCTGACCGGCCGGATCCGCCCGGCGGGGCCGCGGAGGTGCCGCCGGGCGGGTTAGGCTCTGCGGATGCATTCCCGCCAGGTCCGACAGGGCTGTTCATGACCGCCCGCCGCATCATGGGCACCGAGGTCGAGTACGGCATCTCGGTGCCGGGCGACCCCACGGCCAACCCGGTCATCACGTCGACCCAGATCGTGCTCGCGTACGCCGCCGCGCAGGACATCCCGCGCAGCCGCCGCGCCCGCTGGGACTACGAGGTGGAGTCCCCGCTGCGGGACGCGCGGGGCTTCGACCTGTCGGCCCCGTCGGTCTCGAGCCACAGCAACGACTCGGAGCTCGACGACCTCGGCGCCGCGAACGTCATCCTCACCAACGGCGCCCGGCTCTACGTCGACCACGCCCACCCGGAGTTCTCCACGCCGGAGGTGCTGTCGCCGCGAGACGTCGTGATCTGGGACAAGGCGGGGGAGCGGGTGATGGAGGAGGCGGCGATGCGGGCCGCCACCGTCCCCGGCGCGCCGCGGATCCAGCTCTACAAGAACAACGTCGACGGCAAGGGCGCGAGCTACGGCTCGCACGAGAACTACCTCATGGCCCGCCAGACCACGTTCCCCTCGATCGTCGGCGGGCTCACCCCGTTCTTCGTGTCCCGCCAGGTCGTGACGGGCGCGGGGCGGGTCGGGATCGGCGCGCAGGGGGACGCGGAGGGCTACCAGCTCTCCCAGCGCGCGGACTACATCGAGGTCGAGGTCGGCCTGGAGACCACGCTCAAGCGCGGGATCATCAACACCCGGGACGAGCCGCACGCCGACGCGGACAAGTACCGCCGCCTGCACGTCATCATCGGCGACGCGAACATGAGCGAGTACTCCACGCTGCTCAAGGTCGGCACCGCCGCGCTGGTCCTGGACATGATCGAGAACGGCGTCCGGTTCGACGAGCTGCGCCTCGCCGAGCCCGTGCGCGCG
Source organism: Pseudonocardia pini (assembly GCF_013870575.1). Taxonomy (GTDB): domain Bacteria; phylum Actinomycetota; class Actinomycetes; order Mycobacteriales; family Pseudonocardiaceae; genus Pseudonocardia; species Pseudonocardia pini. The sequence continues at coordinate 2,751 of NZ_JACBXB010000190.1, read as the reverse complement.
GTGCACCAGATCAGCCACGACCCCACGTTGGCGCAGAAGGTGGAGCTCACCGACGGGCGCAAGCTCACCGGCGTCGAGCTGCAGTGGCTCTACCACGAGAAGGCGAGCAAGCACGTCGAGAACACCCAGGGCGCGGAGGTCGACGCGGACACCGCCGAGATCCTTCAGCTCTGGGGCGAGATCCTCGAGGACCTGTCGACGGACCCCATGAGGACGGCGGACCGCCTCGACTGGACGGCCAAGCTGCGGCTGCTCAACGGCTACCGCGAGCGGGACAACCTCGAGTGGGGCTCCGGGCGGCTGGGCCTGGTCGACCTGCAGTACACCGACGTGCGGATGGCGAAGGGCCTCTACAACCGGCTGGTCACGCGCGGGTCGATGAAGCGCCTGGTCACCGAGGACCAGATCGAGAACGCGATCCAGAACCCGCCGGACGACACCCGCGCCTACTTCCGGGGCCGCTGCCTGGAGCGCTACCCGTCCGAGGTGGCCGCGGCCTCCTGGGACTCGGTCATCTTCGACCTGGGACGCGAGTCGCTGGTGCGCATCCCCACCCTGGAGCCGCTGCGCGGCACGCGCAGGCACGTCGGCGAGCTGATCGACCGGTCCGGTACCGCCGAAGAGCTGGTCACGGCCCTCACGCAGGGTTAGCCCGCGCGCACGGACACGTGTTCGCAACCCGCGAACCATGGGCGCGAGCGGGTCCCGACAAGTAGTGTTGAGGCATCGGACCCCGGCGTCCACCTGCCACGACGGTGGCGGGTCCCCGGGATCGGACGCGAGGAGGAGACGTCATGTCCCAGGAGCAGACCAAGCGCCAGGGCGGCGGCGGTGGCGACGACGACGAGGGGGCGGACTCCTCGGCGGCGGGCCAGGAGCGCCGGGAGAAGCTCGGCGAGGACGTGGACACGATCCTCGACGAGATCGACGACGTCCTCGAGGAGAACGCCGAGGACTTCGTCCGTGCGTACGTGCAGAAGGGCGGCGAGTAGCCACCCTGCCCCCGAGTGACGGGCCGGACTCCAGCCGGAGTCCGGCCCGTCACCGGTATCCGAGACCGTGAGCGACACCGATGAGGAGAGGCACGCACCCCACCATGGAGTTCCGCGAGGGCATCCCCGGGCCCCGTCAGTTCGGCCCCGAACAGCAGCAGCTCGGCCACCGGGCCGCGTTCGCCGCGCTCGGCGAGACGTCGTTCAGCAACTACGTGGCGGCCACCCAGCCGCATCTGCTCCCTGCTGCTCGGACGTTCGACGCACCCCGCAGCGGCGCCTCGCACGCGAGCCCCGAGGCCCTGGGCGTGCCCCACGGCACCACGATCGTGGCGCTGCAGTTCAACGAGGGCGTGGTCATCGCCGGTGACCGGCGGGCGACCGCGGGCAACGTCATCGCGCAGCGCGACATCGAGAAGATCTTCATCACCGACTCGCACTCGGCGGTGGGCATCGCGGGCTCCGCGGGCATCGCCATCGAGATGATCCGGCTCTACTCGGTGGAGCTGGAGCACTACGAGAAGATCGAGGGCGTCCAGATGTCCCTCGACGGCAAGGCCAACCGCCTCGCCGGAATGGTCCGCGGCAACCTCGGCGCGGCCATGCAGGGCTTCGTCGTCGTCCCGCTGTTCGCGGGCTACGACGTCGACGAGCCGGACCCGGCCAAGGCCGGCCGGATCGTCACCTACGACCCCACCGGCGGCCGCTACGACGAGTGGCTGGGCTACCACGCGGTCGGCTCCGGCTCGGTGTTCGCCAAGTCCTCGCTCAAGAAGCTGCACCGCACGTCGGCGGACCTCGAGACGACCGTGCGGACCGCCGTCGCGGCGCTCTACGACGCGGCGGACGACGACACCGCCACCGGCGGGCCCGACCTGGTCCGGAAGATCTGGCCCGTGGTCGTGAGCATCACCGGCGCCGAGGGCGCGGTCCGACGCTCGGAGTCCGAGCTCGCCGGGATCGTCGAGCGGCTCGTCGCGGAGCGGGCGGAGAACCCGGGCGGCTGAGCCTCGGCTCACCGTCCGGCAGGCACGATGAAGATCAGGAGCGTCCCCCGATGACGATGCCCTTCTACTCCTCCGTCGACCAGCTGCTGCGCGACCGCTCGGAGCTCGCCCGCAAGGGCATCTCCCGCGGCCGCAGCGTGGTGGTCATGTCCTTCGCGGGCGGCGTGCTGTTCGTCGCCGAGAACCACTCCAGCGCGCTCAACAAGGTCTCCGAGATCTACGACCGGATCGGCTTCGCCGCCGTCGGCCGGTACAACGAGTTCGAGGGCCTGCGCACCGCGGGCATCCGGCTCGCCGACTCCCGCGGCTTCTCCTACGACCGCCGGGACGTCACGAGCCGCTGGTTGGCGAACACCTACGCGCAGTTCATCGGCGCGGCCTTCGTGGAGCAGCAGAAGCCCTACGAGGCCGAGATCTGCCTGGCCGAGGTCGGCGAGACCCAGGACCAGGACCAGCTCTACCGGATCACCTACGACGGCTCGATCACCGACGAGCCGCAGTACGTGGTCATGGGCGGCCAGACCGAGCCGATCTCGACGAAGCTCAAGGACATCGTCGACGTCGGGCACGACCTGGCGGGCGCCCTGGCCACGGCCCTGGACGGCCTGCAGGTCCCGGGGGCCACGCCCGGGAACGGCTCCTCCACGGAGACGCGGGTGCTGGGGGAGAGCGCACTGGAGGTCGCGGTGCTCGACCGCGGCCGCCCGGGGCGCTCCTTCCGGCGCATCACCGGCCCCGTGCTGCGCAACCTG